>CAKKSJ010000047.1 GCA_919902965.1 Burkholderiales bacterium | reverse complement strand
CACATCAAGGTGGATCTGTTCCCGGACGAGGTCTACGTGTTCACGCCCAAGGGCAGGATCATGGCGCTGCCGCGCGGGGCCACCGCGGTGGACTTCGCCTACGCCGTGCATACCCACATCGGCAACCGCTGCGTCGCCACCAAAATCAACCACGAGCCCGCGCCGCTGCGCACCGAACTCAAGAACGGCGACCGCGTCGAGATCATCACCGCGCCGCACGCCAACCCCAATCCGGCCTGGCTCAACTACGTCAAGACCGGCAAGGCGCGCTCCCATATTCGCCATTTCCTCAAGACCATGCACTATGAGGAGTCGTCCGATCTCGGTGAAAAACTGCTGAACCAGGCGCTGCGCGCGCTGAATACGGATTTGATCGATGTCGGCAAGGAGCAATGGGAAAAGCTGCTGCGCGAGGTCACCGCCAAGTCGCGCACGGAGTTGTTCGCAGACATCGGATTGGGCAAGCGCCTCGCGGCCGTGGTGGCGAGAAGATTGCTTGCCGCCTCGGAGCAGTCGCTGGCGGAGGTCAACGCCGGGCCGATTGTCATCCGCGGCTCCGAAGGCATGGCGGTACAGTTCGCCAAGTGCTGTCGGCCGATACCCGGCGACCCCATTATCGGTTCGATCAAAAAAGGCCAGGGCATCCTGATCCATACGCACGACTGCCCGACCGCGGCGAAGTCGCGTACCGATCCGGACAAGTGGCTGGACGTGGAATGGGCGCCCGAAGTCACGCGCCAGTTCAATGTCGGCATCCACCTAACGGTGAAGAATCAGCGCGGCGTGCTGGCCAAGGTGGCGGGGGCGATCGCCGCGGAAGGGGCGAACATCGACAACGTCATCATGGACGAAGAACGCGGCGCGTACACGGAAATGCATTTGACCGTGCAGGTCGCCGATCGCCAGCATCTCGCGCGCATCAAACGCAACATTCGCCACATAGCGGAGGTCATCAGCATTTCGCGAGCCAGGGGTTAGACCGGGCGCGGCGCGGGCGTGGATGAGTCCCCGGCCGAACGCGCATATTTTGGAGCAGCCAGATTGAAAAACCCGTTTGCCGAACTTGTCGGTTTCACGCTGCAAATCGGTCGGCGCGGCAGCGGCACCAGCACGGCGGTGCTCGAAGCCCTGCCCGAATTGCTCAACCCGAACGGCGTGGTTCACGGCGGCGCGCTGTTCACCATGGCCGATACCGCGATGGGCGCGGCATTGCATACGACGCTTGCGCCGGGCGAATACTGTGCGACCGTGGAGATCAAGATCCACTTCCTGCAGCCCGTGAGCAAGGGCAAGATTCGCTGCAGCACGCGGCTGGTGCACCGCGGAAGCCGCATCGCGGTGCTCGAATCGCATATCCACGTGGGCCGGCTGCAGGTGGCGCAGGCGCTGGGTACATTCGCGATTTTCGTGCCGCGACCGGCCAATGCGAAGCGCAGCGTCGGCGTAAAGCGCCAGCGTCTGTCAAAATGATGGCAGCACACCCGACAATCCACCAGACAGGAAACCGAAATGAAATTCAGCGCTAAGGGCATGGACATCAACTACAGCGTCGAAGGCGAAGGACCCTGGCTCACCATGAGTCATTCCCTCGCCTGCAATCTGCACATGTGGGACGAGGAAGCGAGGCGCCTGTCGAAACGCTACAAGGTGCTGCGCTACGACACCCGCGGGCATGGCGGGAGCAGCGCGCCGGCCGGCGCCTATACGCTCGAGGCGCTGGCCGATGATCTGCACGGCCTGCTGCAGGGGCTGGGTGTGCAGTCCACCCATTTCGTCGGCTTGTCCATGGGCGGCATGATAGGACAGACCTGCGCGCTCAAATACCCGGGCATGTTCAAGAGCCTGGCCCTGTGTGATACCACCAGCAGCTATCCGGCCGATGCCGCCGGCGTATGGGCTGAGCGTATCGCGACGGTCGAAGCCAAGGGCACGGAGCCGATAGTCGAAACCACGCTCGCGCGCTGGTTTACCGAGCCGTTCAGGAAAGCACATCCGGAAGTCGTGGAAAAAGTGGCGGAGATGATCCGCACCACGCCCGCGCCGGGCTTTGTTGGCTGCAGCCATGGGATCTCGAAGATCGATCTGACTGCGCGCTTGAAGGAAATCCGCTGCCCCGTTTTGGTCATCGTGGGCGAGCACGATCCCGGCACGCCGGTGTCCATGGCCGAGGAAATCCACCGGGCCATACCGGGCTCACAGCTGGTGATCATTGCTTCGGCCGCGCACCTGTCGAATCTGGAGCAGCCGGACGCATTCAACCAGGCGCTGGATGCTTTTGTCGACCAGGCCAGCAACTAGAATGGGAGCGATCATGGGCAATATAGAAACCGGACTGGGCGTCGATCTATCCGCGTTCTGGATGCCGTTCTCGGCGAACCGGCAGTTCAAGCAGGCGCCGCGCATGCTGGTGGGCGCAAAGGACATGCATTTCACCGCGCACGACGGGCGCAAGGTGCTCGACGGCACGGCGGGCCTTTGGTGCGTGAATGCCGGCCACGGACGCGCGAAAATCATCAACGCGGTCAAAGCCCAGCTCGATCAGCTCGACTTTGCGCCGACCTTTCAGATGGGACATCCGAAGGCGTTCGAGGCCGCGCAGAAAATCGCCGCGCTTGCACCGCCCGGAATGGATCATGTGTTTTTCGCCAATTCCGGATCGGAAGCGGTCGACAGTGCGCTGAAGATCGCGCTTGCCTACCATCGGGCGCGCGGCGAGGGAACGCGCACCGTGCTGATCGGCCGGGAGCGCGGCTACCATGGCACCGGTTTCGGCGGCATATCCGTCGGCGGCATGACCAACAACCGCAAGACTTTCGGCAACCTGCTGCCGCGCGTGGATCATCTGCGCCATACCTGGGACCTGTCGCAGCAAGCCTACTCGCGCGGACAGCCGGAATGGGGTGCACATTTGGCCGACGAGCTGGAGCAGCGCATTATCCCCTTGCACGACGCCTCCAATATCGCGGCGGTCATCGTCGAGCCGGTGGCCGGTTCCACCGGCGGGCTGATTCCCCCGAAAGGCTATCTCGAGCGTCTGCGCGCGATCTGCGACAAGCACGGCATCCTGCTCATTTTCGACGAAGTAATCACCGGCTTCGGCCGTCTGGGCAAAGCGTTTGCCGCCGATTATTTCGGCGTCATGCCCGATCTCATGAGCTTCGCCAAGGGCGTCACCAATGGCACCATACCGATGGGCGGCGTGATCGCGCACCAGCGCATCCATGACGCCTTTATGCAGGGGCCGGAAGCCGCGATCGAACTGTTCCACGGCTACACTTACTCCGGTCACCCGGTGGCCGCTGCCGCGGCGTGCGCCACGGTCGATGTTTACCGCGAGGAAGGCCTGTTCGAGCGCGCCGCAGCCATGGCGCCCTATTTCGAGCAGGCGCTGCATGCGCTCAAGGGTCTGCCCAATGTCGTCGACATCCGCAACCTGGGACTGATAGGCGTGATCGAGATCGAGGCGCGGGCGGGCAAGGTCGGCGCGCGCGCTTTCGACGTCTTCACCGACTGCTACGCCAGCGGCCTCCTGGTGCGGCCCGCGGGCGACACGCTGGCGCTATCGCCGCCTTTGATAGTCGAGAAGTCGCACATCGACGAAATGATCGACAGGCTGGGCGCAGCGCTCAAGCGCGTTGCCTGATAAACGGCACTGAGTTTAATTCGGCGCGATCGACACAAGGAAAGCAATTTGAACGCAGAACTCGCCTACACCTCCGCGACTGAACTGGTACGCCGCTACCGGGCGAAGCAACTGTCGCCGGTCGAGGTGACTGAGGCGGTGCTCGCGCGCATACGCGAACTCAACCCCAGACTGAATGCGTTCTGCCTCATCGACGAGGCCGGCGCGCTCGAATCGGCGCGCGCCTCCGAGGCGCGCTGGATGAAGGCGGCGCCACTCGGCTGGGTGGACGGCGTGCCGGCCTCGATCAAGGATTTGATACTCACGCGCGCCTGGCCGACGCTGCGCGGATCCAGGACTGTCGACCCCACCGGTCCGTGGAAAGAGGATGGCCCTGCAAGCGCGCGCTTGCGCGAAAACGGCGCGGTGCTGCTGGGCAAAACCTGCACGCCGGAATTCGGCTGGAAGGGCGTGACCGACAGCCCGCTTACCGGTATTACGCGCAATCCATGGAACACCGAACGCACGCCCGGCGGTTCCAGCGGCGGCGCCGCGGCGCAGGTCGCCGCCGGCATGGGACAGCTCGCGGTCGGCACCGACGGCGGCGGTTCGATACGCATACCCTGTGCCTTCGCCGGCATATCCGGCATCAAGGCCGGCTTCGGCCGCGTGCCGGCCTGGCCGCTTTCACCCTTCGGGACGGTGGCGCACGTCGGTCCGATGGCGCGTACGGTCGCCGATTGCGCACTGATGCTGAACGTGCTCTCGCAAGCCGATGCGCGCGACTGGACCGCGTTGCCTTATGCGCATGTCGACTGGACGCAGGCCTTGGATGCAGGCGTGAAAGATTTGCGCATCGCCTACAGCCCGCGTCTGGGTTACGTGAAAAACGTGGACGCCGAAGTTGCGGCGCGCGTCGCGGACGCGGTCAAGGTGCTGGCCGGCTTGGGCGCGCAGGTGGAGGAAGTGGATCCCGGTTTTGCCGACTGCCGCGAGACCTTCTGGGTGCACTGGACTTCGGGCGCCTACAATCTGCTGCGCAACCTGCCCAGGGAAAAGTTCGCGCTGCTCGATCCCGGTCTGCAGCAAGCCTGCGCGAGCGGCGCGCAGCACACGCTGGCGCACTATCTGGACGCGGTCAACGCGCGCGGCGCGCTGGGCGAGCATATGCTGCATTTCCACCGGAAATACGATTTGTTGCTCACACCGGCCACTTCGATCCCGGCCTTCGCCGCCGGCGTGCTTGCACCGGAGCGCCCGCCGGGCGAGGAAGACTGGACCTGGTGGACGCCGTTTTCCTTTCCCTTCAACCTGACGCAGCAGCCGGCGATGTCCGTGCCCTGCGGGTTTTCCGCGGACGGCCTGCCCATCGGCGTGCAGCTGGTGGGGCCGATGCAGCGCGAGGATCTGGTGCTGCGCGCGGCGCATGCCTATCAGCAGGCGACCGGCCATCATCTGCGCCGGCCGCCGCTTTGATCGCGCCGCTATTGGCGGATTCAATCGTGCGCTAGGCGCGCGTCGCCTTTCATTTAAACGGGCGCCGGCATCGCTGCCCGACAGTTCTATCGTTGCGTCCACAACTGCGGTCACAACTTGCGCAATCGGCTTCGGCCCAATATATTGAGTCTCTCAGCGGGAGCGCGGATTCAAAACAGACGCAGGAGGCGGCAATGAACTCACGATGGATAGATATCAAGGCGCAGGATGGCGGCCAGTTCAAGGCCTACCTGTCGCTGCCGCACTTGGCGCAACAAAGCGGCAAGGGGCCAGGCATAGTCCTGATCCAGGAGATCTTCGGCGTCAATTCGCATATACGCGGGGTGGCCGACCAATATGCCAGCGACGGTTACACCGTGCTTGCGCCCGACCTGTTCTGGCGCATGCAGCCCATGGTCCATCTTGGCTACGGGCCGGACGATTTTCAGAAAGGCATCGGCTATATGCAGAAAATGGATTTCGCCGCCGGCGTGAAGGATCTCGCAGCCACCGTCGCCGCGTTGCGCGGCTTGCCCGAATGCGGCGGCAAGGTGGCCTCCATCGGTTACTGCATGGGCGGGATGTTGTCTTATCTTTGTGCGGCCAACGCCGGCGTGGACGCGGCGGTGTGCTATTACGGCGGAGGCATCCACACCAAGCTTGAGGAAGCCGGAAAGATCAAATGCCCGGTGCTGTTTCATTTCGCCGGCGACGACGCGCACATTCCTGCAGCGGCGGTCGAGGCAGTGAAACAGACCTTCGCCGGGCGCGAGGACGTGCGCATCGACGTCTATCCCGGCGCGAATCACGGCTTTAACTGCTGGGATCGCGCCGCTTACAATCAGCGCAGCGCGGCGCTGGCGCGCGGGCGTTCCCTGGCTTTTCTCGCCACCGCCATCAGCTAGCACCGGGACATTGGGCATGAGTGACAGGACTTATCTCGACTGGCCGTTTTTCGATGCGCCGCAGCGCCGGCTTGCGACCGATCTCGACGCCTGGGCGGCGGCGCATGTCGCGCATCTGGATCATGGCGCGGGCGTTGATGCGCTTTGCCGCGATCTGGTTGCGCGCCTGGGCAAGGACGGCTGGCTCAGGCATTGCGTTCCTTCCGCCTATGGCGGGGCCAGCGAACAAATCGATTCGCGTTCCCTGTGCATCGCGCGCGAAACCCTGGCGCGACACGAGGGTCTCGCCGATTTCGCCTTTGCCATGCAGGGCCTGGGTTCGGGCGCCATTTCCATTGCTGGCGGCGAGGAGATCAAACGCCGCTACCTGCCGCGCGTAGCCCGTGGCGAGGCCATCGCCGCTTTTGCCCTGTCCGAACCCGATGCCGGTTCCGACGTGGGCGCAATGAGTACGAGCGCTCGCCGCGTAGGCGAGGACTATGTCATCGACGGCGAGAAAACCTGGATTTCCAACGGCGGCATCGCCGATTTCTACTGCGTCTTCGCGCGTACCGGAGAGGCGGCGGGCGCGCGCGGCCTCAGCGCCTTTGTCGTCGATGCCGCCAATCCCGGCCTCGAAGTCAGCGGGCGCATCGAGTTGATCGCGCCGCATCCCCTCGCCAGCCTGCGTTTTCACGGCTGCCGCGTGAGCGCTGCGCAGCGCCTGGGCGAGCCTGGGCAGGGATTCAAGGTGGCGATGCAGACGCTGGACATATTCCGGGCCTCGGTTGCCGCAGCTGCGCTGGGATTTGCGCGGCGCGCGCTGGACGAAGCGCTGGCGCGTGCCAAGGAGCGCAAAATGTTCGGACAGACGCTGGCCGATTTTCAGCTCACGCAGGCGGCGATCGCCGATATGGCTACCGCCATTGACAGCGCGGCCTTGCTCACCTATCGCGCCGCTTGGCTGCGTGACGTGAAGGGGGCGCGCAGCACGCGCGAAGCGGCCATGGCCAAGATGGTGGCGACCGAATCGGCGCAGCAGGTCATCGACCGGGCGCTGCAGATATTCGGCGGCCTCGGCGTGGTAAGCGGGTACCCGGTGGAAAAGCTCTACCGGGAAATTCGCGCGCTGCGCATTTACGAAGGCGCGACCGAGGTGCAGAAACTGATTATTGCGCGTGAAACATTGAAGGGGTAATGCGCCAAAGCGCCTGGGCTCCCGCTGCCCTTCGCGCGATCGGTAGCCGAACTGCTGGAGATTTCATGGAACCCACGGCTCACATCGATACCTTTGTCAGGGACAGGCTGCCGCCGAAAAACCAGTGGCCCAAGCTGGTTTTCGATCTGCCGGAATTGCGCTATCCGAAACGCCTGAACTGTGCCGCGGAACTGCTCGACAAAATGGCGGCGGGTATACACGGCGAGCGCAGCGTGATCCACACCCTGGAGGAGGGCAAGGCCTATTCTTGTACCTACCGGGCGCTGCTTGCCCGCGCCAATCAGATTGCGCACGTGCTTACCGAGGATCTGAAGCTCGAACCCGGGAATCGCGTGCTGTTGCGCGCGCCCAACAATCCGATGATGGCGGCCTGCTGGCTGGCGGTGGTAAAAGCGGGACTTGTCGCGGTGCCCACCATGCCGCTGTTGCGGGCGGCGGAACTGAAACAAATCATCGACAAGGCCAGAGTCGGCGCCGCCTTGTGTGACCTGCGCCTGAACGATGAAATGGAGCTGGCGCGCGCTGGATGCCGGGACATGAAGCAGGTGCTCTATTTCAACGACGGCGGAGCAGGCTCGCTCGAACAAAAACTCGCTGCGAAGCCCACGGCGTTTCGCAACGTCGACACCGCAGCCGACGATGCCTGCATGATCGCTTTCACCTCGGGCACCACCGGGCAACCCAAGGGCACGGTGCACTTTCATCGCGACGTGCTGGCCATGTGCGACTGTTTTCCGCGCTCCTGCCTGAAGCCGACGCAGGATGACATTTTCTGCGGCACCCCGCCGCTAGCATTCACTTTCGGCTTGGGGGGGCTGTTGTGCTTCCCCATGCGTTTCGGCGCGTCCACGGTGCTGATGGAAAGGCTCACACCCGACACCCTGCTCGGGACGATACAGAAAATGAAGGCGACGATCTGCTTTACCGCTCCGACCAACTATCGTCAAATGGCCGGCCTGGTCCGAAACTACACTCTGCGCAGTTTGCGAAAATGTGTATCGGCGGGCGAGGCGCTGCCCGACGCCACGCGCCAGCTGTTCAAGGAAGCGAGCGGTATCGAGATCATCGACGGCATCGGCGCGACCGAGATGATCCACATATTCATTTCGCACACGCCCGAGCGTGTCCGCCCCGGCGCGACCGGCTACGCCATCCCCGGCTACGCGGCGATGGTGATCGACCAGAACGGCAAGCCCTGCGCACCGGGCGTGGTCGGACGACTGGCAGTAATGGGACCTACGGGCTGCCGCTATCTCGCCGATGCGCGCCAGAAGAGCTATGTGCTTGGCGCGGGAAAGCTGCGCGGCTGGAACTTGACCGGCGATGCCTACAAGATGGATGCGGACGGCTATTTCTATTATCAGGCGCGTACCGACGACATGATTATCTCGGCCGGCTACAACATCGCCGGGCCCGAAGTCGAGGCGGCGCTGCTGCAGCATCCTGCCGTGGCCGAATGCGGCGTGGTCGGCGTGCCGGACGCGGAACGCGGCCAGATCGTCAAGGCTTGCGTGGTGCTCAAATCAGGCTATACGGGCAATGAACCGATGGTAAAAGAGTTGCAGGAGTTCGTGAAAAAAACCATTGCGGCGTACAAATATCCACGCGCGATCCAGTTCGTGGCCGCGCTGCCGCGGACGGAAACCGGCAAGCTGCAACGCTTCAGGCTGCGCCAGGCCGGCTAACAGGCTGCCATGCTTGGCGCGCGTCCCCCGGGAGGACTTTCCCCTCAAGGGGGATCGAGAGCTTCG
>CAKKSJ010000046.1 GCA_919902965.1 Burkholderiales bacterium | reverse complement strand
TACTGCTGCCCTCACATGATACCCAGCAGGCCTTGCCGGATATGTTCGCCCATCTTGGTGGCACGTACCAGTCCGGCAACGCCAAAAGCGGCGACCAGCATACCGGCCGCCAGCCTGAGGCGTCGATTGGCAGCAAACTCGCGCAGGCGTCTGACTGCCATCCCCGCGAGCAGGAGATTGGGCAGCGTGCCGAAACCGAAGGCCAGCATGACGGCGGCGCCGTTGGCCGCAGCGCCACTCAGCAATGCCGTTGCGAGCAGGCTGTACACAAGACCACAGGGCAGCCAGCCCCACAGCGTACCAAGCACGAATGCCTTTCCCAGGGTATCCGCGGGCAAGAATCTGGTGCTATAGGGTTGAACCCGCCGCCAAAGGGAGGCGCCCAGCGCCTCCAGCCGGGTCAATTGATTGCCCAGACCTGCCAAATAAAGGCCTAGGCTGATCAAAATCAGATTCGCGAGCACATAAAGGAACATTTGCACGGGCAGGACCTGGTTGAACATCAGTCCGGCCCCACCGATCATGCCCGCGATCGCCCCAGCGGCAGCATAGCTCGCTATGCGCCCCGCGCTATAGGCCAGATGCAGGTTCCAGCTGCGCTGCTGGCGCGGCGTCTGCACGGTCAGCGCGCCGACTATTCCGCCGCACATGCCCACGCAATGAACCCCGCCCAGAAGTCCGATCACGAAGGCGGCTGCGATCCCCGCCTCCATGATCTAGATCACCTTGGAATAACTCGCGCGCCTGCTCGCCTGGCGCAGGTATTTGTCGAACACCATGCACAGGATGCGCACCAGCAGACGCCCACTGGGGGTCACCACGATCCAGTCGCCATCCAACTCCACCAGGCCATCCTTGGCATACTCGCGCAACTCCGCCAGTTCGGGGGCGAAGTAAGTTTTGAAGTCGATCAAGTGCGCGATTCCGATCGCCTCCATCGACAGTTCGAAATGGCAGGACAGCGCCTGAATCACCGCGCGCCGCACCAGGTCGTCGGCCGTGACTTCAATGCCGCGCATCACCGGCAGCAGATTGTTGTCGAGCCGGTCGTAGTACTCCTCCAGGGTGCGCACATTCTGGCTGTAGGTCGGACCGATTTTACCGATCGACGAAACTCCGAGACCAATCAGGTCGCAATCGCCATAGGTCGAATAGCCCTGGAAATTGCGGTACAACCTCCCCTGCCGCTGGGCCACGGCCAGATCGTCATCCGGTTTGGAGAAATGGTCCATACCAATGTAGACGTAGCCTGCGCCGAGCAGCGTCTCGATTGCGCTGATCATGAGTTGAAGCTTCACCTCGGGCTGCGGCATGTCGGCGTCAAGTATGCGCCGTTGCGGCTTGAACAGCGCCGGCAAATGCGCGTAGTTATACAGCGCGATGCGATCCGGCGAGCACTCGATCACCTGCGCCAGCGTGTCTGCGAAGCCCGCCATGGTCTGCTTGGGCAAGCCGTAAATCAAATCGATATTGACCGATTTAAAGCCGTGCTTGCGCGCAGCCTTGATCACTGCAACGGTTTCTTCCACGCTCTGTATGCGGTTTACCGCGCGCTGAACCTCGGGATTGAAGTCCTGCACCCCAACGCTGATGCGGTTCATGCCCAGCTTGCCCAGCAGCGCGACTTTCTTTTCATCGACCTTGCGCGGGTCGACTTCAATCGAATATTCTCCGTGCGGATCGAGTTCGAAACTCGCGCGTATCATCTCCATCAGTTCGCTGAGTTCCGCCTCGCTGAGAAACGTGGGTGTGCCGCCGCCCCAGTGCATCTGCGTCACACGCCGCCTGCCGCCCAGTTCGGCGCTTTGCATGCGTATCTCTCTGCCCAGATATTTCAAGTACTTAGCTGAACGGCCATGATCTTTCGTGACAATCTTGTTGCAGGCGCAGTAATAGCAAATGGTGTCGCAAAAAGGCAAGTGGACGTATAATGCAAGCGATCTAGTCATACCGCCGACATTGCGCTTTGCAAGCCAGCTGCGATAGGCAGCTTCGTCAAAGGCCTCGACAAAGCGGTCCGCGGTCGGGTAAGAGGTATAGCGCGGACCGCTGATATTGAATTTTCTCAGCAGCCCGGCATCGACCTGAAGATTGCCTTGGGACGAATTCATGCGTAAGGCTGTTACATTCATCGATCAAGTCTGCCCATTTTCGAAACGGGAATATTGATGTGGATCAAAACAATTATCCTCTGCGAACGCACGAAATGAGCGCACCCAAGCTTGCCCGGGTCATCGATATTCATGCACTGAAAAATGCCTGCTCGAGCTGCAGTTTGCGCGAGATGTGCCTGCCGGTCGGCCTGAGCCAGGACGAGATCGACAAGCTGGACCAAATGGTCTACACGCGCAAACGCGTCAAACGCGGCGATAGTGTATACCGTTCCGAAGAGAAATTCGGGTCTCTCTATGCGGTGCGCAGCGGTTTTTTCAAGACCACCCTGGTCATGGAAGACGGCCGCGACCAGGTTACCGGATTTCACATGGCCGGCGATATGCTCGGCATGGACGGCATTGGTTCAGACCAGCACTCCTGCAACGCCGTAGCCCTCGAAGACAGCGAGGTATGCGTCATCCCCTACGGACGCCTGGAGGAATTATCGCGCGATGTCCACGTGCTGCAGCAGCATTTCCACAAGGTCATGAGCCGCGAGATCGTGCGCGAGCACGGCGTGATGCTGCTGTTGGGCAGCATGCGCGCCGAGGAGCGTCTGGCCGCATTTCTGCTCAATCTGTCACAGCGCTTCACTTCGCGCGGTTATTCCGCCTCCGAATTCAATCTGCGCATGACGCGCGAAGAGATCGGCAGCTACCTCGGGCTGAAACTGGAGACGGTCAGCCGCACCTTCTCCAAGTTCCAGGAGGACGGCCTCATCGGCGTGCAGCAGAAAAACATACGTATTATCGACAGCGAAGGCCTAAAAAACGTGCTCGGCAGGGATCCGGCCTAAGCCGCTTCGCTGCGGATTTACACATCCAGTCAGCAGCATCCGCCAGGCTGCCCGCGCTTCGGGCAGCCCGCCGGCCGGTCCAGCTCCGGCAGCGGGCAGCGATTCACCTCGAACGGAGATCGCTGCAGGAAACAGGTCAACGCGCTCGATGCCGCGGCAAACGCCCAAAA
This sequence comes from Burkholderiales bacterium, assembly GCA_919902965.1. GTDB lineage: Bacteria > Pseudomonadota > Gammaproteobacteria > Burkholderiales > SG8-39 > 2-12-FULL-64-23. The sequence continues at coordinate 5,411 of CAKKSJ010000046.1, read as the reverse complement.
CAGAAAAAAGCCAATCGAATAGACCGCTGTCCGGCCAAGTTCCACGGGCTCGCCGAAAAAATGCAGATCCTGAGGGTCGAACAGGCTGAAGGTAATCCCCTCAGCAATGCCGGCGACCAGAAATGCCGGCCACAGGATCCACATCAGTTTCTGCGTCATGGCTGTCCCTCCTTTGCTTGGTTCGAATATCCCGCAGGCCGCGGCGACGCCGGGTCCCCCCCCAGCGTCAATACGCTTTCCGCCGGCAGCAGCCAGTCTCCCGCGAGGCGCCAGTTCTTTTGTTCGAGCAGCACATGCCAGCGCCCGGCCCGCAGCGGCTGCAGTCTCCCCTCGTAGACTCCGGGACGGATCATGGCAAGTTCTACGCGCTGATCCAAGCCGGCGCGTGTCGGGTGCGCCAATCGCAAGCTCAGCGCATCGGGTCCCGCGGCGCCGAGCAGCACCCGCACGCGACCGTCCGCGAGATGAAGTTCTGCCTTCATGCCGAGCCGCAGCGCGGTATCGCTGCGGCTGAGGGTTTGATTGATAGCCAGGCCCTGTTTGTAATAGTCATCGAGCACCAGCCCGTCGTCGCTGCGCACGGCCAGCCAGGCAGTGACGAGGCCGGCGACAACGACCAGCGCCGGACCGGACATCAGTATCCAGGGCCAGGGCTCGCGATACCAGGCTTGTGCGCGCGTGTCGTCTGCGTCCATTCGCATTCACCTCACCAGAAATATGGAACGCTCGCGCGCAACTATGGCCGGGTTGTCGGCAGCCGCCACCTCGAACTCGATTTTATGCGACCCGGCCCGCAATTTACCCTTTTCGATGCGCAGGCGCACCGGCACCATGCGCGTCGCCGCGCCGGCGATTTCCACCGAATCAGTGTTCGCCACCTGCAGCGTTTCCACCCCTGTGGCGCGGATGCTGAACCGGTGCGGCACTTCCTGTGTATTCATGATTTGCAGCTGGTAGATATTCTCCACCCAGCGACCGTCGACTTCACGCGACAGACTTGCCCGGTCGCGGATTACATCGACCTTGAGCGGCACACGCACATACAGCGTAATTCCGATTGCGATGATCACGATCCACAGGATTGCGGTGTAAATGAGCACCCGTGGACGCAGGGCGCGCGCCAGTATCTGGCGCGGGGTGAGCTTCTGCTTCAATGCGTTTTCGGTCGTATAGCGGATTAGGCCCTTGGGGTAACCCATCCGCGCCATCACCTTGTTGCAGCCGTCGATGCAGGCGGCGCAACCTATGCACTCGTACTGCAGGCCGTTGCGGATATCGATTCCGGTCGGGCAGACCTGGAAACAGATATCGCAGTCGACGCAATCCCCCAGTCCCGACAGCTTTGGGTCGATGTTGCGCGCGCGCGGTCCGCGCGGTTCGCCGCGCTCGCTATCGTAGGTGATGATAAGCGTATCCGGATCGAACATGGCGCTCTGGAAACGCGCATACGGACACATGTATTTGCACACCTGTTCGCGCATCCAGCCGGCATTGCCGTAGGTGGCAAAACCGTAAAACAAGACCCAGAAGATCTCCCACGCGCCCAGCGCCGGCGCGCCCTGCGTCCCCGCGGAGAGGAGACCGCCGACAGCGGCAGAGAGTTCATGAATCGGCGTGAAATAGCCAACAAAGGTGAACCCGGTCCACAGCGACAGCACCACCCAGAGCCCGTGTTTGCTCGCCTTGAGTCCGAGCTTGCGCGCCGACATGGGCTGCTGGTCCAGGCGCATGCGCGCCACGCGGTCGCCCTCGACCTTGCGTTCGATCCACATGAAAATTTCCGTATAAACCGTTTGCGGGCAGGCATAACCGCACCACAAGCGCCCGGCCACAGCGGTAAACAGGAATAGCGACAAGGCCGAAACGACCAGCAGCGCGGTCAGATAGATGAAATCCTGCGGCCAAAAAACGATGCCGAAGATATAGAACTTGCGCGCCACCAGATCGAACAGCACCGCCTGGCGCCCGTTCCATATCAACCAGGGACTGCCGTAGTAGACCAGCTGTGTGATAAACACCAGCGCCCAGCGCCAGCGCGCGAACCAGCCGCTCACCGCGCGCGAGTAAATTTCCTTGCGGACTTCATACAGGGGCTGATCTACCGCTACCTCCGGCTTGATCAATCCCTCTGTTTTCGGCCTGTCGTTCACCGCGGTCCCGACTCAGACAAGCGCAGACAGCCTGTTACCCGCACCGGTGCCTGCGCCGATATTGGCGCAATCAGCGCGGCAATATCGAATCCTTCGCGGCACGAACCGGTTGCGGCTGCACGACGTTCACCGGGCACCGGCCTTCGCCGGCGCTGCCGCCGCGCCCGATGAGTTGGACAAACTCCACACATAGGCAGTCAGGATATGGACTCTGGCCTCTCCCAGTGCTTCCTTTTGTGCCGGCATGACACTCGTGCGCCCTTTGCTTATGGTTTCGATCAGCGCGGGCTCGTCCGCACCATGCAGGAGATTGGTCTTGGTCAGGTCCTCGGCACCGATGGCCTGATTGCCCTTGCCCTCCGGGCCGTGACAGGCGACACAAATCGTCATGAACTTCTCCTTGCCGCGCGCTGCGCGCAGGGAATCGAAGGTCATTCCGTTAAGAGACATCACATAATGCGCCATGTCCTTGGTGCCGTCGTCTCCGAGCAAGGGGCCCCAGGGCGGCATCACGCCCTTGCGGCCATTGGCGATGGACTCCTTGATCGTTTCCGGCGTTCCGCCGTAGATCCAGTCGCCGTCGCTCAGGTTCGGATAGCCCTTGCCACCACGTGCATCCGAGGAATGGCATTGCGCACAATTATTCAAAAACAGCTTCTGCCCGATTTCCATCGCCTTGGGATCGGCAGCCAGTTGCTGCAGCCCGGATTTCGAGTATTTTTCATAAATCGGCGCGGACTGCGCTTCCGCCTTGACCACCTCTTCGTCATACTGCTTTGTCGAAGTCCATTTATACGTGCCGCTGAAACTGCCCAGCCCGGGATACAACACGAGATAGCCCAGACCGAAAAAGATGGTGATGTAAAACAGCCAGATCCACCAGCGCGGCAGCGGGTTGTTCAGCTCGACCAGATCCTCGTCCCAGGAATGCCCCGTCGTCTCAGCATCGGAACCCGAGACCTTGCGCGTACTCAGGGCCTGCAGCAGCACGCCGCAGGCAATGATGCTCGCAAGGGTGATGATGCTGATATAGATGCTCCAGAAACCACCGGTGAAATCGCTCATTTCCGTTCTCCGTGTCCGATTCCATCCTCGTCTTCCTCAAAAGGCAGACGCGCCGCCTGGTCGAAGCCCGCCTTGCTGCGGTCGCTGTACGCCCACAGAACGATGCCGATGAATGCGGCAAATGCGAGCACCGTGACGATCGAACGCAATGTGTTGATGTCCATGGCTACCTCACCGCCTTGAGCGCGGTACCCAGCACCTGCAGATAGGCGACCAGCGCGTCCTGCTCGTTCTTGCCGGCGAGCTGTTTGCGCGCGCCGGCAATTTCTGCGTCGCTGTAAGGCACGCCGACGCTGCGCATGGCGCGCATCTTGGTCTCGATGTCGTCGCTGCGCGCCGCGGTCTTCGCCAGCCACGGATAGCCGGGCATGTTCGACTCCGGCACCAGATCGCGTGGATTGTTCAGATGGGTGCGGTGCCAGTCGTCGCTGTACTTGCCGCCCACGCGGTGCAGGTCCGGTCCGGTGCGCTTGCTGCCCCACTGGAACGGATGGTCGTAGACGAACTCCCCGGCAACGGAGTAGTGGCCATAGCGTTCGGTTTCGGCGCGAAACGGGCGGATCATCTGCGAATGGCAGTTGTAGCAGCCTTCGCGCACGTAGATGTCGCGCCCGAGCAGCTGCATCGGCGTGTAGGTTTTCAATCCGGCTACCGGCTCGGTGGTCGATTTCTGAAAGTACAGGGGCACGATTTCCACCAGTCCGCCTACCGCCACCACCAGGATGATCAAAGCGATCATCAGGGCGCTGTTTTTCTCGATCATTTCGTGACTGAAGCTCATGGATGTAATCTCCGCTCAGGCGTGCACTGCGGCAACTGCCGGGATGGGTGCGTTCACCCCTTCTTGACCGGCCACCGTCTTCCATACGTTGTAGGCCATGACGAACATGCCGCCTAGATACAGCAGCCCGCCCAGCAGGCGTATGGTATAGAACGGATAGGTATATTTGACCACCTCGACGAAGGTATAGGTGAGCGTGCCGTCATCGCTGACTGCGCGCCACAGCAATCCCTGCATCACTCCGGCGATCCACATGGCGGCGATATAGAGCACGATGCCTATCGTGGCCATCCAGAAATGCATATTGATCAGCGGCACGCTATACATCGTGGCGCGTCCGTACAGCCGTGGAATCAGGTAGTAAATCGAGCCCATCGCGACCAGGCCCACCCAGCCGAGCGCACCCGAGTGCACGTGGCCGATGGTCCAGTCGGTGTAGTGCGACAGCGCGTTGACCGTCTTGATCGACATCATCGGCCCCTCGAATGTCGACATGCCGTAGAAGGACAGCGACACGATCAGGAACTTGAGTATCGGATCCTGCCGCAGTTTGTGCCATGCGCCGGACAAGGTCATCATGCCGTTGATCATGCCGCCCCAGGAGGGCGCCAGCAGGATCAGGGAAAAGACCATGCCGAGCGACTGCGCCCAGTCTGGCAATGCGGTGTAGTGCAGGTGGTGCGGACCGGCCCACATATAGGTGAAAATCAGCGCCCAAAAATGCACCACCGACAGGCGGTACGAATATACCGGGCGTCCCGCCTGCTTCGGGATGAAGTAATACATCATGCCGAGAAAACCGGCAGTCAGGAAAAAACCCACGGCGTTGTGTCCGTACCACCACTGCACCATGGCGTCCTGCACCCCGGCATAAGCCGAATAGGATTTCCAGAACGAGACCGGCACCGCGGCGCTGTTGACCAGATGCAGCAGGGCCACGGTGAGGATAAATGCACCGAAGAACCAGTTCGCCACGTATATGTGCGGTGTCTTGCGCTTGGCGATGGTGCCGAAAAACACAATCGCATAGGAAACCCACACCAGGGTAATGAGTATGTCGATCGGCCATTCGAGTTCGGCGTATTCCTTGCCGGAAGTGATGCCCAGAGGCAGCGTGATTGCCGCCAGCACGATGATGGCCTGCCAGCCCCAGAAGGTGAAAGCCGCCAGACCACCCGCAAACAAGCGCGCGTGGCAGGTGCGCTGCACCACGTAGTACGAGGTCGCAAACAGCGAGGAACCGCCGAATGCGAAGATCACCGCATTCGTATGTAGTGGCCTTAGCCGCCCGTAAGTCAGCCAGGGTATGTCGAAATTGAGCTCAGGCCAGCGAAGCTGCGCGGCGATCAGCACCCCTACCAGCATGCCGACTATGCCCCACACCACTGTCATTAGCGCAAACTGCCTGACTACCG
>CAKKSJ010000045.1 GCA_919902965.1 Burkholderiales bacterium | reverse complement strand
TATATCGGCGCCTTGCTCGACGAGTATGCCCGCACGTTCGAATCGAAGATCAACGTCAGCGAACTTCAATACTGCGGTAAAGCCGTTGAAACCGCCAGGCAGGCTGCAGAAAATACCACACTCGCCATGCCGGAGAAGTTCGCCCGGCAGATCGCCTTAGTCAAGGTCTCGCTAAAGCGGTTGTTTGACGTCTCAGGAGGAATGCGTTTCTCTGGCGTCGGTGTGGATTTACAAGGAGTCGTGTCGGAAGGCCAGTTTGCCATCATCGGTCCGGTAGCATTGTTTTGCGCCAAAACCGGAAGCACGGCAGGCCTTGCCATTCCGCAGTCAGGATCGGCCAATCCGATGATTCGTCCGTTAGAAGGCTCGTTGCAGGGAGGCATCGCCGCCTTAGTGGAGAGTGGTGAAGGAATGATGCCGCTTGACCCAACGCGCGGCGGCGCCCTTAAGGCGCGCGTGCAAAAGACCAGCCTGGTTCACCTCTTTAAAAAAGGCGGCCCCATCATGTGGCCATTATTATTCGCAGCGCTCCTGGCGTTTGGCACGGTCGTTGAGCGCGTCAGCTTCCTGATCAACGAGCAACGCAAGCGCGATCCGCAAGCGATGGATACTTTTTTCTCGGCTGTATCCCAGGGCGACACGGCGGGCGCTATCCGCACCAGCAACGCATCGGCATTTTGTGTCTTGCGCGCATTAGGTTACGCGCTGACGCACAGAGAGAAGTCGCTCGAAAATGCGCTGTTGTATGCGCAGGAGCAGGAGCTAAAACGCTTCCGGCGCGGCATTCCGGTTTTAGACACGGTGATAACGCTTGCGCCGTTGCTCGGTTTGCTTGGCACGGTTACCGGAATGATGGGATCGTTTTCGTTGATAGGCGGTGAGTTGAGCTCGCCCGGAGCGATTACGGGCGGCATTGCCGAAGCGCTCATTGCCACGGCGTTCGGATTGGGCATAGCAATCACGGCGCTCATTCCGTTTAACATCCTCAACAACAAGGCGGAAGAGGCCAGGCGCGAAATAGAATTGGCAGCCACGCAGTTGGAGTTGCTGATGCATCCACAAGAAGGCCAGGCGGAA
>CAKKSJ010000044.1 GCA_919902965.1 Burkholderiales bacterium | reverse complement strand
GCGCCAACGCGACGCCATCGAGCGCTACCAGAAACTGAAGGCGGCCGGCGATAGTTTTTACGGCACCCACAGCTTCCAGTTCCTCGACACCGCCAGGACCTTCGCCATGCTGCGCCTCCGGGCGATGGAGCACGAGATTCAGGACAACCTGGACCGGGTTCAGGCCTACGACGGCAGCGTGAAATCGAGCCGGCGCTAAGCCCGGCCGGATCGCGCCATTGGGCCAATGCGGCCCGCCGCCGCTTGGGCGGCGCCCATATTGTCAAACATTGTTTTGGCGATATTCACGCCCAGCCTGACTCTCAGGCCTGCCATAGGATCAAAATTGGCAAGCTCTCCCGGGCCGCTCGCAGGCGCCCCTAGCCCTTGATCACCCGCGGCAGCAGCATTTGGTGGCGCGGGCAGATAGACCTGGGGTTCTGGTAGACCGCGCCGGCGAAAGCCTTGAGGTAGCCGCGCAGCGCGGACAGGTTGACGATCTCGTCGACGAAACCGTAGCGCGCGCAGTAAGCCGGGCGCGAGGTGTCGTAGTATTTCTGCGCCATTTCGTTCATTTTCTGCGCCAGCGGCTCGAGCGGCGTGCCCGCATCCATGTCCTTGATCGCGCGGCGGGAGTAGCTCGCCACCGCCGCGGTTTCGCCATGCATGACGTAGATTTCGGTGGCGGCCGTGCCCAGGGTGAACGCGTTCTGGCGATTCGCCGTCGGCCCGCCCATGATGTAGTGTGCCGCCGCACTGCCCTTGCGCAGCACCACCAGCATCATCGGAATGTCGGCCTGCTGGATCGAGTACACCAGCGACTGGCCGATGCCCAGCAGTTCCGCCTTCTCGGCAATATCGCCCACGTCTATGCCGGTCGTGTCCTGGAACCAGATGACCGGCACGCGGTCGCGCGCGCACAGGGTGACGAACTCGTTCATTTTGATCAGCCCCTGGCGGTAGAGCTTCCCGCCTATGCCGGGGTAATCCGCGTACTCGGGATAGCCCTTGGGCAAGAGGCCTTGCCGGTTGCCGATCGCACCGACCAGCATGCCGTCGAGCTTTACCAGGCCGGTGTACACCTCGGGCCCGTAGCCGGGGCGGAATTCCAGGTGCTCGCTGGCGTCGACCAGGCGCGCAAGGATGTCGTCGAAGGAATAATCCGACTTTTGATTCATCGGCAGCAGGTTGTACAACTCCTCCACCGGCAGCTGCGGCTCGGCCGGCTCGGCCACTCGAAAGAACTTCGGGTCGTACGCCGGGATCATGCCCATGTATTCCTTGATCCCGTCAAGCACGCCCTTTTCCTCGTCGCAGACGCGGGTGAAGAACCCCGTCGAATCGTAATGCGTCGAAGCGCTGCCCGGCGGTTTGTCCTTCATGTTGCGCGTCATCGCGATCAGCTGCTCCAGCCCGGCGACATCGAAGCCGCCCTGGGGCGACATGCCGGAGACGATACCCACGCCGCCCACCGCAATATTGGCATCCTTGTGCGCGATCAGAATGGTCGGGCTGATCGCCTGATAACCGCCGCCGGCGGGGTTGGTGCCGTAGATGCCGGCGAGCACCGGGATGCCCGCCTGCTCCAGTTCGGCATGGCGGAAAAACGGCGCGCCCGAACCGCGGCGATCGGCGTAGAACTTCTCCTGGTCAGGCAATTTCACGCCGCTGCAGTTCACCAGCCAGACGAGCGGGATGTGCAGGCGCTTGGCGAGGTTGGTGATGCGCAGGATGTTGTCGGGCTGTCCCGCAATCCAGGCGCCGGCCAGCACCTTGTTGTCGAAACCGATGATCACCGCCCAGCGGCCGCCGATCTTGCCCAGGCCGTCGACCACATTGGTGGTGCCCTCTTCGTTGTCCGCCGGATTGTAGAGGCTGTGCAGCGGCTGCCAGGTGCCCGGATCGACCAGATATTCCAGACGCTGCCATACGGTCAGTCCGCCGCGTTCGTTGATCTTGGCCGTGGGTATGCCGACTTCCTCCACCGCTTTTTTCGCTGCGGCGATTTCGGCCTCGATCGCCTCCAGCTTGGCGCGGCTCTCCAGCGTGCGCGCGATGCGGTTTTCCTTCATAGGCTTGCCGAAGGCCGGCATTTTTTCGAAATACGGTCTCATGCTTATTCCTTTTTTCCGGGATATCGCTACTCGCGGTTGGGCGTAAAACCCAGCGCCATTCCCGAGATCAGAATCTTCTGGATGTTGGACGTGCCTTCCACGATTTGCAGCGATTTGGCATCGCGATAGAAGCGCTCCGCCGGATACTCGGTCGAGTAACCGTAGGAACCGTAGATTTTCATGCACTCGTTGGCGGCGTGCACTGCCGCCTCCGAGGCAGCGTACTTTGCAACCGAGGTTTCGTACTGGTTCGGCTTGCCCTGGTCCTTCAGCCAGGCCGCGCGATACACCAGCATCTGCGCTGACTGGTGCTCGACCACCATTTCGGCGATTTGCGCCTGGATCATCTGGTGCTGCGAAATGGGTTTGCCGAACTGCGTGCGCTCGTTGGCGTAATTGATCGCAAGCTCCAGCGCACCGCCCGCCACGCCTAGCGCACCCGCGGCGCAACCGAGCCGGGTCTGATTCAATTGCCACATGCACACGCGGAATCCCTCGCCCGCTTTGCCGAGCACGTTTTCCTTGGGCACTTTCATACCGTCGAACGCGAATTCGCCCGTAGGCGCGCATTTCAGTCCGAGCTTGGTTTCGATGGCGCGCGCGCTACAGCCTTTCATGTTCTTAGGCTCTATGATGAACGCGGTAATGCCCTTGTTGCCCTTCTCCCGATCGGTGTAGGCGTAGAGCAGCCCGGCGTCGCCCACGTGCGCCTGCGAGATCCACATCTTATTGCCGTGCACTTCCCAATGGTCGCCCTTGTCGATGGCGTGGGTTTTCATGCTGGCCACGTCGGAGCCGGTGTTGGATTCGGTCATCGCGAAAAAGCCAAGCTGCGTGCCGGCCACCCAGCCGGGAACATATTTTTTCTTCTGCGCGTCAGTGCCGAATTTGCTCACCGTCAGCGCCGGCCCCAGGTTCTGCATATTGAACGGCAGCCGCCAGGACGCCGACACCTTGCCGATCTGCTCGGCCATCAGCACCGACTCCATGAAACCCATGCCGCTGCCGCCGTATTCCTCCGCTACCGCGCAGGAGAAGAAACCCAGGCTGCCCATTTTCGCGACGCGATCGGCGCGGAATTCATGCTTCGCTTCCTCCGCCTCCAGCGTAGGCGCAATTTCCTCCGCTGCGAATCGATGGGCGGTGTCCTGGATCAGCCGCTGCTCTTCGCTAAGTTCGAAATTCATCCTTGTCTAGCTCCTGTTCCTTGCGCGCCGTTCGTCACTCGAGCACGATGAGGACTTGTTCATCCTCGACGGCGTCGCCCTTCTTTACCTTGATTTCCTTGACCGTCCCGGCAGACGGCGAATATACGGTGTTCTCCATTTTCAGCGCCTCGATTACGATCAATTCGTCGTCCTCTTCGATCTTTGCGCCGACTTCGACCAGCACTTGCCATATTTTTCCCGACAATGGAGCCAGAACGTCTGCCATGCTTACTCCCCTCTCTCAATTAAGTTCAGATGTGTGTAGCGTCAAAACGCCCGATCAAATGCCTGCCGCACGGTACCGTAATACAGGCGATCGACACGGCGCGGCACGCAGGGCCTGACGAACGACGTAAGCTAGCACAAAGCGCACACTTGTAGTTCGATCGAGATCAAGCGCCGCGGGGTTCGCGCAAAACCCGTTTTATTTCCATTACTTGCACAAGCGCATCGAAGCCAGGCCAGTGCCTGCCATGGCGTGCCCCGCCGGGCACCGCTATCATAGGGGCGTGAGCACAATCGATTCCAGTCCGCCTTGCCCCTGCTGCCCCGGAAAAGTGCAGGTGTAGCAATGCACCTGCGGCGGCTGCTCCTGCTTGTGGTCCTGCTCGGATCGGCGCCCTCGGCACCGGCCCAGACGAGCGATTCTGCCAATGGTATTTTTCTGGTCGCCTCGCCGGCGCTGCTCGATCCGAATTTCCACCACAGCGTGGTGCTGGTCACGCAGATGGCCGATGGCGGCAGCATCGGCTTCATAGTCAATCGTCCCGGCGAACGCTCGCTCGCCCAGATTCTGCCCGACAACACGTTGCTCAAGCGTTTCACCGAACCGATATTCCTCGGTGGCCCGGTGGAAGCCGCCGGCCTGTTCGCCATGTTCCGCGCGAAAGACAGCCCGCCGGGCGCACTGAGGGTGCTGGGTGATGTGTACTTCGCCATGGACCCCGCAGTGGTCGAGCGAGTGTTGCACGCGCCGCCGGAGCGGCTGCGCTTTTTCAACGGCTATGCCGGCTGGGCGCCGGGACAACTGGCGCTCGAGATCGAGCGCGGCGGCTGGCACGTGCTCAACGCCGATGCCGATAGCGTGTTCCGCAAGAACACGAACACCCTGTGGCAGGAACTGCTGCTGCGCGTACGCGCCGTCACCGCCTCGCTGCGCTAGCGGCGATCAGCTGTCCGGCGTCAGCAGCGACACGCCCAGGTGGGCGCGGCGCGTCAGCCACAGGTTCGGGCGGTAGCGCGGATCGGCGTAGAGCTTCATCATGTTGTTCAGCACCTTGAGCACTTTTGCCGGCCCCAGCAGGTCGCCGTAAGCCATGGGCCCGTGCGGATAGTTCAGCCCCAGCGTTGCGGCCTTGTCCACGTCCGCGGGAGCCGCAGTGCGGCTTTGCGCAAGATAGCAGCCGATGTTGATGATCAGGGCGACGATGCGCTGGGCGATGAAGCCCGGGCTGTCTTTGATCACGGTCACCGGCACGCCGTCGCTGGCGAGCAGGCCGTGCGCCGCGTCGCGGTAGGCCGGATCAGTGACGGGCGTGGTCATGATGGTACGCCGCTTGAGCATGGGGAAGAGCGTGTCCACCGCCACCGTGCGTCTCGCGTCCAGGCCCTGGTCTACGGCGCAGGCCGTGGCGTCGTCGCCGTAGGGCGTAACCAGGATCAGCGCCTCGGCGCCGGGCTGCGCCCCGCTCTCCAGCGGCGCATTGAGCGTTTTCAACAACGCCGTAAGCGCGGCGTGGCCATCGGCTTCGGCGCCGCTTACCCAAACGCTCTTGGGCCGCGCGGCAGGCGCGGCCGGCTCGGGCGGCACCACGGCCTTGCCCTCGGCATAGTCGTAGAAGCCCTTGTTGGTCTTGCGCCCGAAAATCCCCGCATCGGCGCGGCTGCGCATCAGCTGCGCCGGACGGTAGCGCGCCTCGTGATAGGACTGCTCATAAATGGCGACGCTCGCAGCCTGGCTTACATCCAGTCCGGTCAACTCCATCAGTTCGAACGGCCCCATGCGAAATCCCGCGACCTCGCGCATAGTGCGGTCGATATCGACAAAGCCGGCGATGCCTTCGGAGGCGATGTGCGATGCTTCGACGCCGAATCCGCGCCCGACCTGGTTGACGATGAAACCCGGCGCATCTTTCACGCGCACCGGCTCGCGGCTCATGCGCCTGCCGACTTCCATCAAGGCGTCGCCCACTTCGGGTGCGGTGCGCACGCCGTCGATCACTTCAACCAGTTTCATCAACGGCACCGGGTTGAAAAAATGCATACCGGCGAAGCGCTCCGGCCGCTTCAGTTTCGCAGCGATGCTGGTCACCGCAAGCGAGGAGGTGTTGGTGGCCAGAATGCAATCCTCGCCGACGATGCCCTCGAGTTCGGCGAATAATTTTTGCTTTGCCGCCAGGTCTTCTACAATGACCTCGATCACCAGATGACAGGGCGCCATGGCCGCCGGCCCGTCGACCACTTCCAGACGGCCTACCGCCGCCGCATGCGCTTCCTTGGTGAGACTGCCTTTTTCCACCACGCGCTGCAGCATCTTGGCGACGAAGTCTTTGGCCTCGGCTGCCGCGCCGGCGCGTGCATCGGTAATGAGTACGCGCATGCCGCCGGCGGTGGCGACCTGGGCGATGCCGCGCCCCATTGCGCCGGTGCCGATAATGCCCAGAGTGAAATCACTGCGTTTCGGATCGAACTGCATGGCTGCTCCCGTTGACTAAAAATTCCTGGTCGTTGCGGGTCTAGCCGCGAATCCTTGCGTACACGCGCCACCGTAGCGCGCGTTTCGGGCCGCTGTCCCGCTTCTGCATGTCCGAATTCTATCGCTTTCGTTCCTTCGCCGACGGGGATCAGCCTTTTCCGAACTGGATCACTCCGCCTTTCGGATGATTTTCCGAATCGAACAGGAAGCCGGCCAGCGCCTTGCACAGCCTGGCGACGGTCTTTTCCTCTTTCTTCAATTTTGTTCGTCACCCGGCAGGAGACGCCAGGAATCTTTCCTCGAAGATCTCCGCCGGCACAGGCTTGCTGACCAGGAAGCCCTGCATTTCGTCGCAGGAGAGCAGGCGCAGCAGGCGCGCTTGCTCCTCGGTCTCGACCCCTTCCGCCACTACCTTGAGCCTGAGCGAATGCGCCAGGTTGATGATGGTGGACATCAGCGCCAGCCCCTCCGGCCCGGCGGTCATATCGATCACGAAAGAGCGGTCGATTTTGAGCGTGTCCACCGGCAGTTTGGCGAGGTAGGCGAGCGAGGAGAAGCCGGTGCCGAAGTCGTCGATGGCGATGCTTACGCCCAGGGCGCGGATCGCCTGCAGGCTGGCGATACTGAGCTTGATGTCCGCCATTATCAGGCTTTCGGTGATCTCCAGCTCCAGCCCGGCGGCTGCATTGCTGTCGATACCGATTGCCTGCCCGATCTCGTCGATGAAGCCGCGATTGCGCAGTTGCAGCGGCGACACATTCACCGCGATGCGCACCGCAGCCAGACCCGCAGCGCGCCAGCGCCGGTAGTCGGCGATGGCTGTCTTCAGCGCCCAGCGTCCGACGTCGTAGATCAATCCGGTCTCTTCCAGGATCGGGATGAAGCTTCCCGGCGGCACTAGCCCCGTGCGCGGATCGTTCCAGCGGATCAGTGCCTCGGCGCTGGTGACTTTTCCGCTCACCAGGTTTACCTTGGGCTGGTAATGGAGCACGAATTCTTCATCGTCCAGCGCCAGGCGCAGCTGATTTTCAAGGGTGAGCTTGCCGGCTACCGAATCGGTCATTTTCTGCGTGTAAAATAGGTAGCGCTCGCCGCTGGCCTTGGCCTTTTTTAGCGCGGCCTCTACGCTACTGAACAGCGTCTCGGCATCGGCGCCGTCGTCCGGGAACACGGCCACGCCGACTCTGGCGGCGATGCGGAACACGGCGTCGTTCAGGCGGAACGGATGGTC
>CAKKSJ010000043.1 GCA_919902965.1 Burkholderiales bacterium | reverse complement strand
TGCGGCACGTAGAGCGCGCCGGCGATGCCGCAGATCACCGCCGACACCGTCCAGATGAATAGCTTGTAGTGCACCGGGTTGTAGCCGGAGAACATTACGCGCGATTCGGCATCGCGGATCGCCGTCAGCACCCGGCCGAACTTGGAGGTGACGATGCCGCGCGCGAACAGCAGGGTGAGAATGAGCATGGCGCCGGTCGCCATGAACAGCGCCATGCGCGTCTCCGAGGTGGCGATGTGAAAGCCGAGGATGCGCTTGAAGTCGGTGAAGCCGTTGTTGCCGCCGAAGCCGGTGTCGTTGCGGAAGAACAGCAGCATGAAGGCGAAGGTGAGCGCCTGGGTGATGATGGAAAAGTACACGCCCTTGATGCGCGAGCGGAAGGCGAAAAAGCCGAACACGAAGGCGAGCAGCCCGGGCACCAGCACCACCAGCAGCGCCGCGTACCAGAAATGCTCGGTGTAGCTCCAGTACCAGGGGTAGGCCTTCCAGTTCAGGAACACCATGAAGTCCGGCAGCTCGCTCTGGTATTGTCCTTCGCGGCCGATCATGCGCATCAGGTACATGCCCATGGCGTAGCCGCCCAGCGCGAAGAACAATCCGTGGCCGAGGGAAAGTATGCCGGTATAGCCCCAGATCAGGTCCATGGCCACGGCGACGATGGCGTAGCACATGATTTTTCCGATCAGCGCGACGCTGTAATCCGATACATGGAACAGACTGCCCTTGGGCAGGACCAGGTTGGCGAGCGGAAATAGCGCGAACAGGATCAGCGCACACACGCCGAGCGCAATCCAGCCCTTGCGGCCGTAGAGCCTGCTGATATGTTCAGCGAGTGGTCCCATCATGCGTCCGCCATGCGGCCTTTGACCGCGAACAGGCCCTGCGGCCGCTTTTGAATGAAAATAATGATGAACGTCAGGATGGCGATCTTGGCCAGTACCGCGCCCGACCAAGCCTCGATGAACTTGTTCGCCATGCCCAAACCCAGCGCAGCGTACACGCTGCCGGCGAGCTGTCCGACGCCGCCCAGCACCACCACCATGAAGGAATCGACGATGTAAGTCTGGCCGAGGTCGGGGCCGACGTTGCCGATCTGCGACAGTGCGCAACCGGCCAGGCCGGCGATGCCCGAGCCCAGGCCGAATGCAAGCGTGTCCACGCGCGCGGTGGGAACGCCCACGCAGCTGGCCATGCCGCGGTTCTGCGTAACGGCGCGCACGAACAGGCCGAGGCGGGTGCGCGCGAGCAGGAACCACATCAGCAGCAGCACCGCCGCGGCGAATCCGATAATGATGACGCGGTTCCAGGGCAAGACCACATTGGCGAGGAGTTCCACGCCGCCGGACATCCACACCGGGTTTTCCACCGGCACATTCTGTGCGCCGAACAGGGTGCGCATGGTCTGGATCAGGATCAAGCTGATGCCCCAGGTGGCAAGCAGGGTTTCGAGCGGCCGGCCGTAGAGAAAGCGGATTACGCTGCGCTCCAGCGCCATCCCGACCAGGGCCGAGGCGAAAAACGCAGCCGGCACGGCAGCGAGCAGATACCAGTCGAACAGCTGCGGCGCCTGCGTCCGGAACAGGTTCTGCACCAGGTAGGTGCCATAAGCGCCGACCATGATCAGTTCGCCGTGCGCCATATTGATCACGCCCATCAGGCCGTAGGTGATCGCGAGCCCGAGCGCGGCCAGCAGCAGGATGGAGCCCAGGCTCACGCCGGTGAAAATCTGGCTGAGCCGTTCTGCGTGTGTAAGCCGCGTCTGCACCGCTTTCAAAGATGCCTGCGCTTCGGCGCGAACGGCGGCGTCGGGCTCGGCGTAGCTCTCGCCCTTCTTTTCCAGCAGGCCGAGCAGCAGGGTTTTGGTGTTGGGGCTGTCGCTTTGCGCGAGCGCCTCGACCGCTTTCATGCGTATGGACGCATCGGCGTTTTTCAGCTGGACGCCCGCGCGTACCAGCGCGAGCAATCCCTTGATTTTTGGATCGGCCTCTTTCTCCTGCGCGCGATCGATCAGCGGCAGCATTTCCTCGCCGGCGCCGTCTTCCAGCGTTTTCACTGCGGCCAGCCGCGCGGCCGGATCGGGCGAACTCAGCTTGAGCGCGCTGCGCGCGGTCGCCAGCGCGCCGCGCAGCCGGTTGTTCACCAATGCGTCGTCCAGGCCTCCGGGCAGCGCGCCGAGCTTTTCGCCGGTGGCGGCGTCCACGGCCTGCTCACCGCTCACTATGAGCACGCGCCTGCCGTCCGCAACTTGCACGCTGCCCTCGAGCAGCGCCTGAAAAAAAACATCGACCCTGGGTTCGCCCGAGGCCACCAGCTTGCCCACCGCAGCAACCTGCTCGTCGCTCTCGCCAGCGGCTACTGCCAGCACCAGGTCGGCGGGCAGCGCCCAGGCCAGACGCGCGCAGCAAAGCGCGGCGGCGAGGCACAGGGCCAGCGCGTAGTTCTTCAGGAGCATGAGGCCCTCGGATTGAGAAAAGCAGGCTGCGACCTCGCCGCAGCCTGCCGCACTGCGCTTACTTCTTGGCCATTTTGACCGGCTCGTCCTTCTTGCCCACGTTCTCGGGTATGAACGGGCTCCACGGTTGGGCCTTCACCGGACCCTTGGTCTTCCACACCACGTTGAACTGGCCGTCGGCCTTGACTTCGCCGATGAACACCGACTTATGCAGGTGATGGTTCTTCGCGTCCATGGTCGAGGTGATGCCGGAGGGCGCGGTGAAAGTCTGGCCGGCCATCGCCGCGATCACCTTGTCCACGTTGGTGGATTTGGCTTTTTCCACCGCCTGCTTCCACATATGGATGCCGATCCAGGCGGCTTCCATCGGGTCGTTGGTGAGCGGCTTGTCCGCGCCCGGAAGCTTTTTGGCCTTGGCGTAGGCAGCCCATTGCTTCTTCCAGGCGTCGTTGGCCGGATTCTTCATCGACATGAAGTAGTTCCAGGCGGCGAGGTGGCCCACCAGCGGCTTGGTATCGACGCCGCGCAGTTCCTCTTCACCCACCGAGAACGCCACCACCGGCACGTCGGTCGCCTTCAGGCCGGCGTTGCCCAGTTCCTTGTAGAACGGCACATTGGAATCGCCGTTGATGGTCGACACCACGGCGGTCTTGCCGCCGGCGGAAAACTTCTTGATGTCGGCGACGATGGTTTGATAGTCAGAGTGCCCGAAAGGCGTGTACTTCTCGTCGATATCCTTGTCCAGTATGCCCTTGGAGTGCAGGAAGGCGCGCAGGATTTTGTTGGTGGTGCGCGGATAGACGTAGTCGGTGCCCAGCAGCACGAAACGCTTGGCGCCGCCGCCTTCCTTGGAGAGCAGGTATTCGACCGCGGGTATGGCCTGCTGATTGGGCGCTGCACCGGTATAGAACACGTTCTTGGAAAGCTCTTCGCCTTCGTATTGCACCGGATAGAACAATAAACCGTTCAGCTCCTCGAACACCGGCAGCACCGACTTCCGCGACACCGAAGTCCAGCAGCCGAACACCACGTCCACTTTGTCCTGGGAAAGCAGCTGACGCGCTTTCTCCGCGAACAGCGGCCAGTTCGAAGCCGGATCGACCACCACCGCCTCCAGTTTCTTGCCCATTACGCCGCCCTTGGCGTTGATGTCGTCTATCGCCATCAGCGTCACGTCCTTCAGCACCGTCTCGCTGATCGCCATGGTGCCGGACAGCGAATGCAGGATGCCGACCTTGATGGTGTCGGCGGCCAGGGCATACTGCCCCGGGATCAGGGACGTTGCCGCAACCACCGCGCCCGCCGCAATACTTTTTACAAAACTTCGCCGTTCCATTGCTTGTACCTCCCAAGAGAAATAAATACACGATGACTCAGATTGCCTGAGCTTGTATTTCCATAGCCAGGTCACAGTGGTGATTAGCACAGCCCGTGCCAGGGGACGCGACTACGCAGTTGCCGTCGACTAAACCGCTGTTTCGAAAGCGAACGGACAGCCGCGGGCGCGATGCGCGGAAGGCCTGGCCGGAGCGATTGCGGCGGCTCTGGGTGTTATTGGTGCATCGAAGCGCGGGCATGCACCAAATCGCGGCATGCGCGCGCGATCGGCGGTGCTTAAGCGCCGGGATCGATCACGTTGATCCTCGGTGCCCGGCGGCGCAGGCAGGCTTTACGGCCGCTCGCGCGAGCGCGACGGATTGAAGTGTGTCCATGGCGCCATTGTAGCTGCGCGGAACCGTGGTCTAGAATGCAATCATGAAACCCGCATTGGCGACCGCCGTCCTGAGCGCTGCCGTACTGCTCGCCGGCTGCGCCGGCACGACTATCGGTTTGCACAGCAGCAATTCACCCGCGCTGCGCGGCAGCGCGCCCGCTCCGGGCAGCGCTTACAGTTCGGCCGCGGTTCACGCCCAGATAGGTTCCAATGCCTATTTCAGCCTGCTCTTTCTCGGCTACTTCGCGGCCGGCGTTCATGACGACAGCCTCAACTGGAGCTACGCTCCGGCCGCGCGCAAGCCGCCGCAACTGGCCGAGGACCGCGCCATCGCCGAGCGCGATTGCACTCTGCCGATGCCGCAGAACGGCGCGAACCTGCGCTGCAAGTAGGCGGGGCGTGCGCGGCCGGGCCCGGCGAGGTGGTGATAAACTGACGCATACTGGGTCGCGCCCGCCATCCCGCAAGAAGAAGAGGTTAGTCCCGCCATGCTACGCAGCACCAAGATCGTTGCCACCCTCGGCCCCTCATCCAATGACCCCGAAACGCTGGAGCGCATGTTCCTTGCGGGCGTGGACGTGGTGCGCCTCAATTTTTCGCACGGCACGGCGGAGGATCACCAGCGCCGCGCCGAGACGGTGCGCGAAATTTGCCGTAGGACCGGACGCACCGTGGGCATCATGGGCGATTTGCAGGGCCCGAAGATTCGCGTCGGCAAGTTCAAGGACGGCAAGGTCACGCTCAAGCCCGGCGACGCCTTCGTCCTCGACGCCGATTGCGAACTCGGCGACGAACATCGCGCCGGGCTGGACTACAAGGAGCTGCCGCGCGATGTAAAAGCGGGTGACGTGCTGCTGCTCGACGATGGCCGCATTGAATTCACGGTCGAACGGGTCGTGGGCAACACGGTGCACTGCCGCGTCGTCCACGGCGGCGTGCTATCCAACAACAAGGGCATCAACCGCCGCGGCGGCGGGCTGACTGCGCCTGCGCTCACCGGCAAGGACATGGAGGACATCCGCACCGCCGCCCTGATCAAGGTGGATTTTCTGGCGGTGTCGTTTCCCAAGTCGAGCGCAGACATGTACATGGCACGCCAGCTGCTGCGCGCGGCCGGCGGCGAAGCTTTCCTGATCGCCAAGATCGAGCGCGCCGAGGCGGTCGAGCCGGGCGCGCTGGAGGACATCATGTCGGCCTGCGACGGCATCATGGTGGCGCGCGGGGATCTCGCGGTGGAAGTCGGCGACGCCCTGGTGCCGGCGCTGCAAAAGCGCATGATCCGCATGGCGCGCGAGGCCAACAAGCTCACCATCACCGCCACCCAGATGATGGAATCGATGGTGGCGAGCCCGGTGCCGACCCGCGCCGAGGTTTCCGACGTTGCCAACGCGGTGCTCGACGGCACCGATGCGGTGATGCTCTCGGCCGAGTCGGCAAGCGGGAAGTATCCGGTGGAAACGATCATGTCGATGGACCGGATCTGCATCCAGGCCGAGCAGACGCAACCGCTCAGCCTCGACCAGGAATTCCTCAACCGGGTTTTCACGCGCGTCGACCAGTCGATCGCCATGGGTGCGCTGTTCACCGCTTTCCATCTCAAGGTCAAAGCGATCGCCGCGCTCACCGAATCCGGCTCCACGGCGCTGTGGATGTCGCGCATGAACTGTGGCGTGCCGATCTACGCGCTCACCTCCCAGACCTCGACGCGTTACCGCTGCGCGCTTCTGCGCGACACCTATCCGCTGATGGTGAAATACGCAGGCCACGACCGCGAGGAGTTGTTGAAGGAAGCGGAAAACGTGCTGGTTGAGAGCGGCGTGGTGGAGGAAGGCGACCTGATCGTGATCACCATCGGCGAGCCGATCGGCAAGGCCGGCGGCACCAACACCATGAAGATTGTCCGGGTCGGAGAGCACCGCAGGGGATGAGGGCCATGACACCGAAGGCTTCGAATCAC
Organism: Burkholderiales bacterium; assembly: GCA_919902965.1. GTDB lineage: Bacteria > Pseudomonadota > Gammaproteobacteria > Burkholderiales > SG8-39 > 2-12-FULL-64-23. Next base: position 146 of record CAKKSJ010000043.1, on the reverse strand, counting down.
GCGAATCTCCCGCCGCTGGCGTCGCGCTTTGTCGACGTCGAGGCGCTGCCTTGGGAGAAAACGCGCTTCCCGGGCGTCGAATCCAAAACGCTGCTCGCAGACCGCGCGACCGGTGTGGCGACGGCGCTGATGAAGTTCGCGCCCGG
>CAKKSJ010000042.1 GCA_919902965.1 Burkholderiales bacterium | reverse complement strand
CCGCAGTTCATGCGCATGTTCGCCATCGGCCCGACCAAATTCGGCTTGCTGGTGTCGGTGTATACCTTCAGCGCTGCCGCGGTCGGCTTTGCCGCGGCTTTTTTCATCGACCGCTTCGATCGGAAACAAGCGCTGCTGGTCCTGTATGCCTGTTTTGGCGCGACCACGCTGTTCTCCGCATCCGCCGACAGCTATGGCACGCTGCTGCTGGCGCGGGCCCTGGCCGGCGCTTTCGGCGGCGTGCTGTCGGCGGTCGTGTTCGCCATCGTCGGCGACCTGATACCCGAGAGCCGCCGCGGCTCCGCCCTGGGCGTGGTGATGTCCTCGTTTTCCATCGCCGCGACGCTCGGCGTGCCGATCAGCCTGTCCCTGGCCACGCAGTTTACCTGGCGCGCTCCGTATTTCTTTCTCACCGGTTTGTGCGTCGCGACCTGGTGCGGCGTGCTGTGGCTGCTGCCGCGCATGCGCGGCCACTTGAACGCGGCGCGCGAGCGCCATCCGCTGGCGCAGGCCGTGGCGGTGTTTCGCGAACCGAACAACCGCAGGGCATTCCTGTTCTCTGCCACACTGTTTTTCTCCGGTTTTGCCGTCATCCCCTTCATCAGCCCCTACATGGTGGCCAACGTCGGGGTCAGCGAAGCGCAGCTGCCGCTGCTCTATCTGGTCGGCGGCACGCTGACCCTGGTCACGGTGCGCCTGGTGGGCCGGCTAACCGACCTGCACGGCAAGCAGCGTATGTTCATGCTGGTCGCCTGCGGATCGGCGCTGGCCATGCTCAACCTCACCCATCTTGCGCGCGTGCCCCTCTATCTCGCCATCGCGTCCTCGGCCTTCATGATGTGCATGATGTCGGGTCGCTTCGTTCCGGCGATGGCGCTGATGACTGCGAGCGTGGCGCCGCACCTGCGCGGAAGTTTCATGAGTTTCAATTCCTCGATCCAGCAGCTTGCTTCGGGCGTCGCGGCGTTCGGTGCCAGCCTGATCATCGGCAGGAACGACGCGGGCGAACTGACGCACTACGGCCTCGTCGGGATACTCGCCTCGCTGGCGACGCTGGCCAGCATCTACCTTGCGCGCCGCATACGCACCGCGGCGGCCTAGCCGCCTGCCTGCCTGCGCGTCCTTGCGCCCGCCCGCCGCGGCGCAGCAGGCGCAGTCGAGCGGCGCGGTTTATGATGGCGCCTGCTGCGGGCAAGCGGCCACAGGAAAATGCGTTTTCGAGGAGGATGTACTGAATGGAAAAGATCTGGCTCAAACACTATCCCGCCGGCGTGCCTGCCGACATAGATACGAACAAATACCAGTCGATCCGCGACCTGTTCGAGGAAAGCGTGGCCAGCTTCGCCGAGCGCCCGGCCTACTATTGCATGGGCAAGGAAATCACGTTTGGCGAGCTCGACCGCATGTCGGCGGCGTTCGGCGCCTGGCTGCAGTCGAAGGGCTTGAAGAAGGGCGAGCGCGTTGCGCTGATGATGCCCAATGTGCTGCAGTATCCGGTTGCCCTGTTCGGTGTGCTGCGCGCAGGACTGGCGGTGGTCAATGTCAATCCGCTGTACACGCCGCGCGAACTCGAGCACCAGCTGAACGATTCTGGCGCGAAGGCGATCGTGATCCTGGAGAACTTTGCGCATACGCTGGAGCAGGTGATCGCGAGGACGCCGGTGAAGCAGGTCGTGGTCGCGGCGATGGGGGACCTGCTGGGCGGCGCGAAGGGCGCGCTGGTCAATTTCGTCGTGCGCAACCTGAAGAAAATGGTGCCGGCATTCGAGTTCGACAACGCCATACGCTTTAACGAAGTGCTGCGCGCGGCTGCGGCGATGACGCTGGAGCGCGTCGAGATCAAGCCCGACGATATCGCCTTCCTGCAGTACACCGGGGGCACCACCGGCGTGTCCAAGGGGGCGATGCTGCTGAACCGCAACATCATCGCCAACCTCACCCAGGTCGATGCCTGGCTGGACCCGTTTCTGACCGAGTACGACCGCAAGCATTACATCATTATCACGGCGCTGCCGCTGTACCACATTTTTTCGCTGACGGTGAACTGCCTGATGATGCTCAAGATCGGCGGCAAGAACGTGCTGATCGTAAATCCGCGCGACATTCCGGGTTTCGTCAAGGAACTCGCCAATCACAAGTACACCACCATCACCGGGGTCAACACCCTGTTCAACGGCTTGATGCACCACCCGGATTTCGAAAAGCTGGATTTCAGCGCTTTGCGTATTTCCAACGGCGGCGGCATGGCGGTGCAAAAAGCCGTCGCGGAAAAATGGAAAAGGATCACCGGCGTCACTTTGATCGAAGGTTACGGTCTCACGGAGACCTCGCCCGTCGCGACCACCAATCCGCCCGACCTGAAGGAGTTCAACGGCTCGATCGGATTGCCGGTGCCTTCCACCGAAATTTCCATCCGCGACGATGCCGGCAACGAGCTGCCGCTGGGCGAACCCGGCGAGATTTGTATCCGCGGGCCGCAGGTCATGGCCGGCTACTGGCAGAGGCCCGAGGACACGGCGAGCGTGACGACTGCCGATGGTTTTTTCCGCAGCGGCGACATCGGCATTATGGACGAGAAGGGCTATACGCGCATTGTCGATCGCAAGAAAGACATGATCCTGGTGTCCGGCTTCAACGTCTATCCCAACGAAATCGAAGGCGTGGTCATGATGCTTCCGGGGGTGGCGGAGTGCGCCGCCGTCGGCGTGCCGGACGAGCATTCGACCGAGGCGGTAAAGCTGTACGTGGTGAGGAAGGATCCGGACCTGTCGGAGCAGGAAGTGCGCGAGCACTGCCATCAAAACATGACGGGCTACAAATGTCCGAAGCACATCGAATTCAGGACGGACCTGCCCAAGACCAACGTCGGGAAAATCCTGCGGCGCGCGTTGCGCGACGAAAAAGCCGCCTGAGCGCAGATCGCGCAAGGGGATGCGCCCCGTTCTGCTGGCGCGGGCGTCTAGACCGTGGGGGTCGAGCCGTAATCCGGGGGATTGGTACGGCCTTTGATTCTGCTCAGGCAGGCCTCGATCGACTCCAGCAGCTGGTCGCGCGTTACCGGTTTGGTAAGGTAGTCCGAGGCGCCCAGTCCAACCGCTTTGGCCATGGTGTCGCTGTCGCTGCGGCCGGAGAGCAGAATTACCGGAATCGTAGCGGTCTCCACGTCGGAGTGCAGCAGCCGCAACAACTCGAAACCGTCCAGATACGGCATGTTGAGGTCGGAGACCACCAGGTCCGGTGTCTGCTCGAGCAGCGCCCGCCCGCCCGTGACCCCGTCTTCGGCGACCTGGACCTCGTAGCCTGCCGCCTTCAGATGGAGTCGTAACAGGTCGCGAAATCCGACGTCGTCGTCGATGATCAGAATCCGGAATTTTCTGTCGTTAGGCATGCACGGCTCGGCTTTCCCGCCCAAGGTTCGCCGCGAGAACTGCAAACATTGTAGCGGAATCGCGGCGTGGTCGATTGACCATTGTTCAAGGGTCCGGCTGCACGCGTCGTGTAAGATCGCCTGGCGCTGCGCAGGTCCGCCGCGTCCCGCGGGCGCGGCGGTTTTTTTGGAGGGGTATAGGGTGCAGACGAACCAGTTCAAGGGCGTGCTGGTCATGATGATCACGGTGCTCATCTGGGGCGGGACCTTCCCGGTGGCGAAAGCCGCGCTGCTGAGCCTGGATGCGTACTGGATGTCGACGATCCGCTACAGCCTGGCGGCGCTGTCGCTGGTCGGCATACTTTGCTGGCGTGAGAGCGCCGCTGCGCTGCGCTATCGCGGCAAGTTTCTGCAGGCGTCGTTCTATGGCGTCGTGGGCATCAGCGGCTTCTCCGTCCTGGTGTTTGTCGGCCTCAGTCTGTCGCGCCCGGAGCATGCCGCCATTATCATGGCGCTGCAGACCCCGATCGTCGCGATCGTGCACTGGGCGCTGAAGGGCACCCGGCCGGCCAATTTCACTCTGGCTTGCGTCAGCGTCGCGATCGCCGGCGTGTTCATGGTCATCACCAAAGGCGACCTGGCGCATGCTTACAGCGCCGATACGCTATTCGGCGACGTGCTGATTTTTCTCGGCGCCATGTGCTGGACCGCCTACACCATAGGCGCGGTCAGCTTTCCGGGCTGGTCGGCGCTGCGTTTTACCACGCTCACCTGTCTGCCGGGAACGCTGGGGATATTCGTCGCCACCGCAATCGCGACCCTGAGCGGATATGCGAGCGTACCCGCGGGCGAGACCGTGCTCGCGGTTGCCTGGGAACTCGTCTACCTGGCGTTGTTTACGGTGGTACTGGCGGTGTTGTTCTGGAACATGGCCATCGGTTACTTGGGCGCGCTCAATGCCATGCTGCTCGGCAACCTGGTGCCGGTGGTGACTTTTGCGATTCGCATCCTGCAGGGGCACCGCTTCGAAACCATAGAACTCGCGGGCGCGGCGCTGGTGGTGGCGGCGCTGATCGCAAATAATCTCTATCTCAGGGGCCGGATCGCGACGCACGCCGGCTGACTAGCGCGGCTGCAGCTTGAGCGTGCCGAGCGAATTGACGAGGGCATCGCGGCGTTGCATGGACATCGGGATGTATTCGGCGCGTGACCAGCGCTCGGCGAAGTTCTTGTACAGCGGCGACAGCAGATTGCCCGACTGACCGGTAGAGTGGATGTACACCGACTTGTCCAGATCGGCCAGATCGTAGATCGCGCGCAAGGACGCGGCGTGACGGCTGGCGAACGGCGCGGCGTCCTTGTTCAGGGTATTGCGGCCGACGTTGACGGTATAGGTATCGCCGGGCGCGGGCACCTGAATGTCGAACAATTTCGCCAGCTGCGCCTGGCGGCCGAAAGGACGATGTTCAGACAGGGCGAAATGCGCGTCGCCCCAGCGCCATTGTGTGCGGTCCTCGCCATAGCGGCGCTTCAGATCCGCGAGCGCCAGATC
>CAKKSJ010000041.1 GCA_919902965.1 Burkholderiales bacterium | reverse complement strand
GCGGCGCCATGGGCTACGGCGTGCCCGCCGCGATCGCGGCCAAGATCGTGCATCCCGGGCGCACCGTGGTCTCGTGGAACGGGGACGGCTGCTTCCTGATGTGCGGTCAGGAACTCGCGACCGCCGCGCAATACGATGCCAGAGTGATATTCATCGTCGTCAACAACGGCATGTACGGCACCATACGCATGCACCAGGAGCGCGAGTATCCGGCGCGCGTGCATGGCACTGCGCTCGCCAATCCCGATTTCGTTTTGCTCGCGCGCGCCTACGGCGCGCATGGCGAACTGGTCGAGGAAACCGCCGCGTTCGCCCCCGCCTTCGAGCGCGCCCTGGACTCAACCCAGAGCGGCGGCAAGCCGGCGCTGATCGAGCTCAGAATCGATCCGCAGGCGATCACGCCCAATACCACCCTGGATGCGCTGCGCGAGCAGGCGCTGAAAAGAAAGGACTGAGGCAGGTTTTATACAGCGTTGGGGTTCAGATCGGGCGCGCTACGGTCCTGAAATTGCGCAACTTTCAATTCACCCTTATGCCGTGACTCACCGGCAGCCTGAGCAGCTTGCCTGCCTTCAGCATTCCCTTGTCCAGGGTCAGCACCGACGTCGCGGCATGGTTCTTGGCAAGCGCAAGGTGCATCGCATCTCCTGCGCGCAGCGCGGTGGGGAAATGCAGGATGAACTGCCTGGCGAGGTCGTAATCCGCGGCCTGGGGCGAGATGATCCAGTAGGAATCCGCAAGCATTTTCTCGAACTGATTTGCCGCCGCCAGCGCTTCGCGTTCCACCAGTCCGCCGATGCGCACCTCACGTGCGAGCAGGCTCGCAAGCTCGACACGCACCCAATGGCTGACGCAAAGGTCGGTTCGGGGCAAGCGCTTGATGTACGCCTCGACGCGCGCGCTGCTTGCTTCCTCCAGGATCAGTGGCGCCAGAAAACTGGTGTCGAAATAGATCATTACAAACTTTCGTCGCGCATCTCGCGCAACAGTCTGGCGCTGGCTTTGCTCCAGTGCGGCATAGTCGCGCGAAAAGCGGCAAGCGACATGAGCGGTTTTTTCGGTACGCGGACAGCGGAGATGCATGCGATCGGCCGCCCATGGCGGGTGACCACAACGTCTTCGCCGGATTCCACTCGATTGAGAATTTCGCTGAGTTTCGCTTTGGCTTGAGCAAGGCTGACAGTGTTCATGCTTTCCTCATTAGTCATAGTTCTGGTCATATTTTAGCTGAAACCAGGCCGGGATGAAACCGCTCCTGACCAGGGAATTCCGGTTACGCAGCCCCTGATCGATCCCGGGGGGCGAGGCGTCGCGATCTATTCCGGCCGGGCGACGCGAAAGCCGATGTAGAAGTCGCGGTCGTCCTCGCCTATCCTGAAGCGGAAGTCGTAGCGCAGGAACAGCGGGCTATCCACCCAGGAGCCGCCGCGCAGCACGCGCTGGCCGCGGCAGGCCCCGGCCGGCGTACCGCGGCCGTCGGCCGGTGTAATACGGCCGTCGGCCGGTGTACTACTCTTCTCGGGGGGCGGGGCGGGGTAATCGTCCTGCAGGCAATCCTCGGTCCATTCCCAGGCATTGCCGCTCATGTCGTACAGGCCGAATGCGTTGGGCCGGTAGCTGCCGGCCGGCGCGGTGTAGGCGTGCCGGTCGTTGCATGCGTGGAAAGTCCAGCTGGCGGTGCCGGGGACTTCGCGCTGCGCGGCCGCATCGGCCACGTTGGCGTAGCGGCAGGCATCGCGCGCATTCCCGCCCCAGGGCCAGAGCGTCTTGTTGCCGGCGCGCGCGGCGTATTCCCACTCCGCCTCGGTGAGCAGGCGATAGCGCCTGCCGGTCTTCTTCGACAGCCATTCGGCATAGGCCTTGGCGTCGCCCCAGTTGACGCAGACCACCGGGTCCCTGTCGGTCTGGGCGAATCCCGGCTTGCGCCAGTCCTTAGCCGCGTCCTGCTCGTACCTGCCGCCGTTCCAGGCATAGCAACCGCCGCTGGCCGCATGGCCGCTTTCCTGCGCGAAACGCGCGAACTGCGCCCTGGTCACTTCGTATCTGCCCACGCCGAGCGCGCGGGATATCTCCACGCTATGCGGCGTCTGCACGCTGTCCGCCTGCCCGATCTCGCCCTCGGGCGGATCGATGCTGAGTTTCCCCGGCGGGACCGCCACCATCTCCGGGCAATAGGAACAGTCGCGAAATACCGTCCCCGCCTTGAGCCGCTGCAGGTCGTTGCGCTGCTGCGCGAGCACAGTCGCGCCGCCCGGCGCGAGCAGCAGCGCGGCCATGACCCAGGGGAAAATGCGTGTCAGCACGGCGTTTCCGAGCGCGTTTGGCATGCGCGCATGTTGGCATCATCGCGCTGGCGCATCAAGCCCGGCGCGATGGTCTGCTGCGTTATCGCCGGCGTGGG
>CAKKSJ010000040.1:2270-6844 GCA_919902965.1 Burkholderiales bacterium | reverse complement strand
CCGCGGTCGACCTGGGCTCCAACAGCTTTCATCTGCAGATCGGCCGTGTCGTCGACGACCAGATTTATCTGCTCGACGGCTTGCGCGAGCCGGTGCGCCTGGGCGCGGGGCTGACGCGCGACAAACGCATCGACCGCGCCACCCAGGTGCGAGCCCTGGACGCGCTGCGGCGCTTTTCGGACCGGCTGCGCGGTTTTCCCGCAGAGGCGGTGCGCGTGGTCGGCACCAATGCGCTGCGCGTAGCCAAGAATTCGCGCCCGTTCCTTGCCGAAGCCAAAGAGGCGCTGGGCTTCCCGATCGAAATCATTGCGGGGCGCGAGGAGGCGCGGCTGATTTACATCGGGGTAGCGCACAGTCTGCCGCTCAGCCGTGAGAAGCGCCTGGTGATGGATATCGGCGGCGGCTCGACCGAGTTCATCATTGGCATCGGGCTGGCGCCGAAGCTCGTGGACAGCCTGTACATGGGCTGTGTCAGCTTCAGCCTGAAATACTTCGCCGACGGAAAAATCGAAAAATCCGCCTTCAAGCAGGCTGAACTCGCGGCCAGAAACGAGCTGCAGACCATCGTCAAGCAGTACACCCGGCACGGCTGGGCCGAGGCCGTCGCTTCTTCCGGCACCGCGCGCTCGATTGCCTCCATCCTGGAAGCCAACGGCTGGAGCGAGCACGGCATCTCGGCTTCCGGTCTGGACAAGCTGCGCAGCGCGTTTCTCAAGGCCGGCGGCACTGAACGACTGGATTTGCCCGGCCTGCGCGAGGACCGGGCATCCATACTTCCCGGAGGCCTGGCCATCATGTGCGCAGCTTTTGACGAACTTGGCATCGAGCATATGCGGGTGACGGATGCCGCCCTGCGCCAGGGCGTGCTCTACGATTTGCTCGGCCGGGTGCAGAAGCACGACATGCGCGAGGCGACGGCGCGCCAGTTCATGCGCCGCTATCACGTCGATACGGCGCAGGTGCGACGCGTCGCAGGCTTGGCGGCGAAACTGTTTCGTCATCTGCGTGAGCCCGCGGGCGACAGCCAGGCAGAGCAAATGCTCGCCTGGGCCGCCGACTTGCACGAGATCGGCATTTCCATCGCCCACAACGGTTACCACAAGCATTCGGCCTATGTCATCGCCAATGCCGATATGCCCGGTTTTTCGCGCATGGAACAATCGCAGCTGGCGCGGCTGGTGCTTGCGCATCGCGGAAAGCTGGCCAAGCTGCAGGACCCGAGCCCGAACCCGGGCGACTGGGATCTGGTGTTTTGCCTGCGTCTGGCGAGCTTGTTTTGCCGCAGCCGCACGGATTTCGATCTGCCGCGGCTGGGGTGCGAACTGACCGAGAGCGGATTTCGGCTGTTGCTGCCGGACGATCTGTTGGAGCAGCGCCCCTTGAGCGCGGCGGCGCTGGCCGATGAAGCGGATGAGTGGAAATCGATCGGGCTGCGCCTGGAAGTAAAGCCTCTGCGCGACGCTGCCACCAGGGCGGCCTGACAAGACCGGTGTTTGTTTAAACCAGGTCGGGGCTGACAACGGCGCGCAGGATGGTATCGCCTGCGCGATCCGAAAACCACCACAGCGCGCCTTTCCTGATGGTCCAGTCGGCTTGTTCTCCCGCGAGCAGCGCGGCAGCGACTTGCCCCAGCCTGGGCTGGTGGCCGACGACAAGTACCGCGCCTTTGCGCCGCGGCCAGCCGGTGGCGGCGACGATGTCCGCGATACTCGCTTGCACATCGATGCGCGCTTCCGTGGTGTAGGCGAGTTCCAGCGCTGCGGCGGTTTGCTGCGCGCGTTTGGCCGGGCTTGCCAGGATCAGGCAGTCGCTGGGCAGCCGCGGCCGCAACCACTCGGCCACCTGTCTTGCCTGCTTTAGTCCTTTTTTGGTAAGGGCGCGGCCTGAGTCGGGCGACCCGTCTTCGGCGTCGGCGTGGCGCCAAAGCAGCAGTTCCGCGGTGAATTCAGTTTTATTCTGCATCATGGCGGTTCTCCTCGCGTTCAATTGGCGCTGTTCCCGACCGGCTAGGCCGGCAAGCCCAGCAGGGTGAGTGCACCGGTGAGGACGAACAGGCCCGCGGCGCTCAGTCGCATCACTTTCATCGGCAGGCGTGCCGCAAGTTTCTCGCCGATCATGACCGCGGGCACATTGGCCAGCATCATGCCCAGCGTCGTGCCCAGCACCACGGCTGCCAGGCTGTCGAAGCGCGCCGCCAGCGCCACCGTGGCCAGCTGCGTTTTGTCCCCCATCTCGGCGAGAAAGAACGCAATCAATGCGGTGACGAAAGCGCCGGCGCGGTGGATTTTCGGATCGTCATCGAGTGCGTCCGGATGCAGCGCCCACAGGCCGAAGCCGATAAACAGCAGCCCCGTTACCCACAGCATTACGCCGGGACCGGCAAGTTGCGCCAGCCAGGCTCCGACTGAGCCCGCCAATGCATGATTCGCAATCGTCGCCACCAGAATCCCGGCGCAGATGGCCCAGGGCTGGCGCAGCCGAGCCGCAAGAACGAAGGACAGGAGTTGCGTCTTGTCCCCGATTTCGGCGACGGCGACCAGCAGTGTCGAGGTGAGGAATACTTCCAAGAGGCGCAGGCGCGTAGATGACGGGGAATAAAGCCGGGAACGGCGAGCGCGTCACCGCGCGTCATCCGGAATCAGGTCTTATGCGGGCAGTTGGTCTTAATGCAATCGGCGTACAGGTGCAGCGAATGCTCGGTGATGACGAAGCCGCGCTGCTTGGCGATCTTGTTCTGGCGCTTTTCGATCTCGGCGTCGTAGAACTCCTCGACCCGCCCGCATTGCATGCAGACCAGATGATCGTGATGTTCGCCGGCATTCAGTTCGAACACGGCGCGGCCGGATTCGAAATGATGCCGCTGCAGCAGGCCGGCATGCTCGAACTGGGTCAGCACGCGGTAGACCGTGGCCAGACCGGTGTCCAGGCCATCTGCCACCAGCAGCTTGTAGACGTCCTCGGCGGACAAGTGCCGCACCTTGCTTTTTTCGAACAGATTGAGAATTTTGAGCCGGGGCGCGGTGACCTTTAGGCCGATGGTCTTGAGATCTTCGGGTTTGCTCATGTTTGTCTTTGCGCCTGGTCAATGGTGCCGGGAAACTAGGTTATCATATAGTGACTCACGCTCCTAGAGAACGCATTTACGCCATGCTATTACGCACATCGATCGCATTTGCCACACTGCTGCTGGTTTCCTGCGGTTCCGTGGGGATCCCTACATTTGGCATCAAGCCCTATCGAATGGAAATCCAGCAGGGCAATTTCGTTTCCCAGGAAATGGTGTCGCAACTGAAGCCCGGCATGAGCCAGGACCAGGTGCGCTTCGTGCTGGGGACGCCCTTGATCACCGACAGTTTTCATGCCGACCGCTGGGACTATGTGTTCCGGCGGCAGAAAGTGAATTCAGACGAATTGGAGCACCGCAAGATCGCGGTGCTATTTGAGAACGGCAAGCTCAAACGCGTCGAAGGCGACGTGACGCCGGCATCGGCAGCAAGGACTGGCGCCGAGGCGGCCAAGGCGGCGTCGGCCGAGACTGCCGCAAAGCCCGAGGCAGGCTCGGCCACGCCTGCCGCTGAGGAGCGGCAGCAAAAAAGCTGGTGGCAACGGCTCAAGGAAAAGTTTTGACGAGGGCAGGATGAAAATCGCGGTCGCGGGCAGTTCCGGGCGCATGGGGCGCACTCTGATCGAGGCGATTCTAGCCAGCCCGGATTTGAACTTGTCCGCGGCGCTGGAAGTCCCTGGCAGCCCGCAGCTGGGCAGGGACGCGGGCGAGGCGCTGGGTGCCGCCTGCGGCGTCAGCATCAGCGCCGACTATGCCGCCGGCGTCGCCAATTCCGAATGCCTGATTGACTTCACCCGGCCCGAGGGCAGTCTCATGCACCTGGCTGCCTGCCTAGAGGCGGGCACGAATATGGTGATCGGCACCACCGGTTTCAGCGTGGAGGGCAAGCAGCGCATCGCAGACGCGGCGAAACGGATTGCCATCGTATTCGCGCCGAATATGGCCGTTGGCGTCAATGCCACCTTCAAACTTGCGCAGATCGCGGCGAAAATACTGGGCGACGCCTACGACGTGGAAATCATCGAGGCGCATCACCGGCACAAGGTCGATGCACCCTCCGGCACTGCCCTCAAGCTGGGCGAGGTGGTCGCTGCTGCTTTGGGCCGCGACCTGAAAGCTTGTGCCGTGCACGGGCGTGTAGGCGATACCGGCGAGCGCGATGCGAAGAGCATAGGCTTTCACTCGGTGCGCGGCGGTGACATCGTGGGCGAACACACCGTGGTCTTTGCCGGCAGCGGCGAACGTGTCGAAGTCACGGTGCGTTCGCAAAGCCGCATGACTTACGCGGTGGGGGCGCTGCGGGCTGCGCGTTTCCTAAAGGGAAAGACTGTCGGCCTGTACGACATGCAGGACGTGCTCGGTCTGCGCTGAAAGGGCGCAGCCCGGCGTAAAAGCCCCTGCTGCGCGTTTCCTCGAGGGAAAGACTGTCGGCCTGTACGACATGCAGGACGTGCTCGGTCTGCGCTGAAAGGGCGCAGCCCGGCGTAAAAGCCCCTGCTGCGCGTTTCCT
>CAKKSJ010000040.1:0-2170 GCA_919902965.1 Burkholderiales bacterium | reverse complement strand
GCTGCGCGTTTCCTAAAGGGAAAGACTGTCGGCCTGTACGACATGCAGGACGTGCTCGGTCTGGTCTAGTCCTACGCCCATGCGGCGCGGTTTGCGGCACGGCGCCAATCCGGGTTATAATCGCAGACGCGTTTGACGGGACGGAACTTTTCGGTTTCTGTCCCGTTTCTTTATATAAATCCTGGAGTTAGCCGTGTCTTCGCCGTACCCGCCCGCCATCCTCGCGCTCGCTGACGGAACGGTATTTAGCGGTATTGGCGTCGGCGCGGAGGGCAGTTCGTACGGGGAAGTGGTGTTCAACACCGCCATGACCGGCTACCAGGAAATCCTCACCGATCCCTCTTACTGCCGCCAGATCGTCACCCTGACTTATCCGCATATCGGCAATACCGGCGTCAACCAGGAAGATCAGGAATCCACCCGGTTGTATGCAGCCGGCCTGGTCATTCGCGACCTGCCGCTGCGCGTATCGAATTTCCGCAGCGAGCAAAGTCTGCCCGATTACCTCAAAGCCAACAAGCTTGTCGCCATCGCCGGCATAGACACGCGCAAGCTCACCCGTATCCTGCGCACCGGCGGGGCGCAGGCAGGCTGTCTGCTCGCCGCCGCGCCGGGCGATCAACTGGGCGAGGCGGAGGTGGCGCGCGCCCTCGCTGCGGCGCGCGCGTTTCCCGGGCTAGCCGGCATGGATCTGGCCAAGGTGGTTTCGGTGCGTGCGCCCTACGATTGGAGCGAAGGCGTATGGCGACTGGGCAAGGGCCATGGCAGGATCGAAAGCCATCGATTCCATGTTGCCGCTTACGATTTCGGCGTGAAGCGCAATATCCTGCGCCTGCTGGCCGAGCGCGGCTGCAAGGTGACGGTGTTTCCGGCCCAGACTCCGGCGGAGGCGGTGCTGGCGATCAAGCCCGACGGCGTTTTTCTCTCCAACGGACCGGGTGATCCCGAACCCTGCACTTATGCCATCGAGGCGATCGCCACCATCATTGCCGCCGGCGTGCCCACTTTCGGTATCTGCCTGGGACATCAACTGCTAGGCCTCGCATCGGGCGCAAAGACCATGAAAATGAAGTTCGGCCATCATGGCGCCAATCATCCGGTCAAGGATCTGGACACGGGGAAGGTGGCGATCACCAGCCAGAATCACGGCTTTGCCGTCGACGCGGCGACGCTGCCAGCGAATCTGCGGCCCACCCATGTTTCGCTGTTCGACGGCAGCCTGCAGGGCATGGCGCGCACCGACCGGCCGGCGTTCTGCTTCCAGGGCCACCCTGAGGCGAGTCCCGGCCCGCACGATATCGGCTATCTATTCGATCGGTTTGCGAAGCTCATGGAAGAAAGAAAAGCCCGCTGATGCCAAAGCGCACTGACATCCGCAGCGTGTTGATCATCGGCGCCGGCCCGATCATTATCGGCCAGGCCTGCGAGTTCGACTATTCCGGCGCGCAGGCGTGCAAGGCGCTGCGCGACGAGGGCTACAGGGTCATTCTGGTCAATTCCAATCCGGCGACCATCATGACCGATCCGGAAATGGCCGACGTTACCTATATCGAGCCGGTCAATTGGCAGATGGTCGAGGCCATTATCGCCAAGGAACGGCCCGACGCACTGCTGCCGACCATGGGCGGGCAGACCGGACTGAACTGCGCACTGGATCTGGCCAAGCACGGCGTGCTGGAAAAATACGCTGTGGAAATGATCGGCGCCTCGCGCGAAGCCATCGACAAGGCCGAAGACCGGGAAAAATTCAAGCAGGCGATGAAATCCATAGGCCTGGACTGCCCGCGCTCCATGCTTGCACACAGCATGGAGGAGGCGCTGCAGGTGCAGGCGTCAATCGGCTATCCGGTGGTGATCCGGCCTTCGTTCACCTTGGGCGGGTCGGGCGGCGGGATCGCCTACAACCGGGAAGAGTTCGTCGCGATTTGCGAGCGCGGCCTCGACGCTTCGCCGACCAAGGAGTTGCTGATCGAGGAATCGGTAATCGGCTGGAAAGAATTCGAGATGGAGGTGGTGCGCGACAAGCTGGACAATTGCATCATCATCTGCTCGATCGAGAACCTGGATCCCATGGGCGTGCATACCGGCGACTCGATCACCGTGGCGCCGGCGCAAACGCTGACCGACAAGGAATACCAGATCATGCGCAATGCCTCGATCGCGGTGTTGC
>CAKKSJ010000039.1 GCA_919902965.1 Burkholderiales bacterium | reverse complement strand
GCGGCTGACAACGGCGCCGCGCGCCTTTGGCTGCAATCCATGCCCGGACTGTTCGTGCTCCTGTGGAGCACCGGGTTCATCGGCGCCAAGTACGGCCTGCCGTACGCCGAACCGCTGACTTTCCTGCTGTTGCGCCTTGCCCTGGTGGTGGCGCTGATGCTGCCGTTCGCGCTGGCGATGCGCGCAGCCTGGCCTGCCACGATGACGCAGATCGGGCATGTCGCCGTGGCGGGAGTGCTGATGCAGGGAGGTTATCTGGGCGGCGTATTCTGCTCCATTCACCTGGGCATGTCGGCGGGGGTGAGCGCCTTGATCGTCGGCATCCAGCCCATCCTCACCGCGTTCGCCAGCGCGCCCCTGTTCGGCGAAAGGCTGCGGGCGCGACAATGGTCGGGTCTGGTGCTCGGCTTTGGCGGGGTGCTGCTGGTGGTGCTCGGCCGCTCGGCGCTGTCGGGCATTACGCCGGCGACGCTGTCCTTGTCGGTGCTGGCGCTGGTTTCCATCACTGCGGGCACGCTGTACCAGAAGCGCTACTGCGGTGCGGTCGATCTGCGCACCGGTTCGGTGATTCAGTTCAGCGCTGCCGGTCTGGTCCTGCTGCCGCTGGCGCTTGCGTCAGAAACCATGCGCGTGCGCTGGACTGCTGAATTCATTTTTGCCCTGGCCTGGCTGGTGCTGGTGTTATCGATAGGCGCGATTTCCCTGCTGTATCTCCTCATCCGCCAGGGCGCCGCGACCAAGGTGGCGAGCTTGTTCTACCTGGTTCCACCGGCCACGGCGTTGATAGCCTACGCCATGTTCGGCGAGACGCTCAGCGCATTGGCGATGGCGGGGATGGCGCTGGCGGCGGTCGGCGTCGCCCTGGTAGTCTACCGGCGCCAGCAGGAGCCGCGATGGAACCGCTAACCCTGCGTTACTTCCGCGAAGTCGCCGCGCACGGTTCGGTGCGCCATGCCGCCGAGAAGCTGTTCGTGGCGCCGAGCGCGGTAAGCCGCCAGATTGCGCTGCTTGAAGACGAGCTCGGCGTGCCCTTGTTCGACCGCCACGGGCGCGGCATGTCCCTGACCGATGCCGGACGCCTGCTGCTTGCGTACTCGACCGACGTGCGCAGCCGCTTCGAGGAACTGCGCGGCATGATTCAGGAATATGGAAGCCTGCGGCGCGGGCATGTCGAAATCGCCTGCGTCGAAGGCGTGCTCGCCCGCTTCATGCCCGAGGCCTTGCGCATCTTCGCCGACGAGTGCCCGGGAATATCGCTCAGTGTCGTTGCAATGGGCTCGCACGCGGTCGCGGAGGCGATCGCCGAGTATCGCTGCGACCTCGGGATTGTGTTCGGCAGTTCGCCCCGAACCGATCTGCTGGAACTCGCGCAAATGAGCCAGCCCTTGTGCGCTATCGTCCCGCCCAGTCACCCGCTGGCCAGGCAAAGCCGTTGTACGCTGGCCGAGGTGGCGGCCTACCAGGTGGTCCTGCCCGACCGTTCGTTCGGGATCCGGCAACTGGTCGATCGCGTCAGCGCAAACGCCAAATTCACGCTGAAAAAGGCGGTCGAGACCAATACGCTTGCATTTGCCCAGCGGCTCGTGATGCAGAGCCAGAACCGCGTCACTTTTTTGCCGGGAGACATGGTGCTGCCGGAGATCGAGGCCGGCATGCTGGTCGCCGTTCCGCTGAGCGATACAGTTCTGCGCAAAACACGCGTAACGCTGGTCGCCGGCACGACGCGAAAGCTCTCCCAGGCCGCGCGTCACCTGGCCCGGCACTTAAGCGAGTACATGAAAGCGAACGACGCAGCGATGCGCACCCAGGTGCGTTCCAGCGCCCGCAGCAGACGGCTTGATTAGCGTTCGAATTATTAGAACCCTCCGGTCGAAAATCGGAGGCTCTCCCATCCCCGGTCAGCTGCTACGATAAAACCGCTGTGCCCTGGTATTCCGATTTTTGTTGCTATCACTACTGAAGGGGGATCTTTCATGCTCGGTTTATATTTGCGCTCCCATAGTGCCCGTATGCTGTCTATGTTTGCGTGCGCTGTGGTATCGACTCTCGCCGTAACGACGGCTCATGCGCAGGAAGTGATCCGGTTTGGCGCACCGCTGCCCCTGACCGGTGCGCTCGCACCGGAAGCGTTGAAGCAGCAGCAAGGTTACGACCTGTGGGCTGACCAGGTCAACAAGGCGGGTGGCATCAAGGTCGGCGGCAAGAAAATGAAGGTCGAGATCGTCTATACCGACTATCAATCGAACACGCCGCGGGCCGTGCAAACGGCGGAAAAGCTGATTACGCAGGAGAAAGTGCATTTCCTGTTTTCGCCGTTCGGCTCGGGTGCGGCGAAGGCTGCCAGCACGGTATCCGAAAAATATGGCGTGCCCACGATCGCGTCGACCGCCTCGTCCGCCCAAGTCTACGATCAGGGTTACAAATTCCTGTTCGGGACCTTTACGCCCAACGATACGCTGACCGTCCCGTTGGCGCAGATCGTCAAGCAGAAAGCGCCGGGCGTCAGGCGCGTCGCGATCCTTGCGCGCAACGATCTTTTTCCGCTCGCAATCGCGCAGGAGATGGAGAAAGCGGCGAAGCAGCACGGCATGGACGTGGTGTTTTTCGAGAAATACGCGATCAACACCCTGGACCATTCTTCCGCTCTTTCCCAAATGAAGGCGCAGTCGCCCCACTGGATTTTCGCCACCGGCTATATCAACGACCTGGTGCTGATCAAGAAACAGATGGGGGACCAGAAAATGGAGGCGCCGGTGGTGACGATGATCGCCGGTCCTGCCTATCAGGAGTTCATCACTGCGACCGGCAAGAGCTCTGAAAACATCAGCAGCGCCGCATGGTGGCACACGGCGGCACGCTACAAGGGCCAGGATATCTTTGGCTCGACCGAAAACTACACCAAGCTGTTCCGCGAGAAGTACAAGGCTGACCCCGATTACGCGCAGGCGTCCGCATCGGTGTCGGGGGCGCTGTTCCAGATGGCGATCGAAAAGGCCGGCTCGATTGACCGGAACAAGGTGCGCGACGAACTCGCCCGCATGAATGTGCAGACCTTCTGGGGACCGGTGAAGTTCGGACCGAACGGACAAATCACGTCTTTGGTGCCGCCGGTATTCCAGATCCAGAATGGCAAGACGGTGGTCGTGCACCCTGCCGCAATCAAACAAGGCGAATTCAAGCTCGGCGTGAACTGAGTTGAACGCTATGCTGATTTTGCAGATACTGCTCAACGCGATCGTGCTGGGCAGTCTCTACGCGTGCATAGCGGCCGGTTTTTCGCTGGTGTGGGGCGTGCTCAACGTGATCAACCTGATGCATGGTTCGTTCATCGTGCTGGGTTCGTATCTCGCCTGGGGCGCTTATAACGCGCTCGGGCTCGCGCCGTGGACGTCGCTTTTGATCGCCGCGCCGCTGTTCTTCAGCTTCGGTTACGCAATACAGCGCGGCGTCCTCAACCGTGTCATCGCGGCCCCGGTACTGGTCACGCTTACGCTCACTTTTGGCCTGGACCTGATGCTGAACAATGCGATGCTGGTCGCATTCAAGGCCGACTATCGCCAGCTGGTCCTCGAACCTTCGCTCGGCGCGCTGTCCATGGGCTCGCTGGTCGTGCCGACCGACCGCATCGTTGCCACGATCTTTTCCTTGCTTCTGACCCTGGCGCTGTTTCTCGTGCTGCGCCGTTCCCGCGTCGGACGCGCGATCGTGGCCGTCAGAATGGACCGGGACGCGGCGCGCCTGATGGGGGTGGATGTGCCTTCGATCTACGCCACCGCTTTCGGCCTCGGCGCCGCGATGGCGGGCTGCGCGGGCGTCCTGCTGGCGATGATTTTCCCGATTTCGCCGATCGCTTCGGGATCGTACCTGGGCAAAGCCTTCGTCGTTTGCGTACTCGGTGGTCTGGGCAGCGTACCGGGCGCGGTGGTGGGGGGGCTGTTCCTCGGGATAGTGGAGAGCTTCGGCTCGCTGGCGCTCGGCCCCGAACACGCGGTAACGCTGTCGTTTGCCCTGCTGATCGTGTTCCTGATCGTTCGCCCCCAGGGGCTGCTGGGCAAGCAGGGATTCGAGTGAAACAGCGCATCTATTACGGCGCGGTGGTGTTGCTGGTGGTATTCGGATGCCTGCCGCTGTTCGGCAGTTCGTATGCGCTGCGCATCGGCACCTTCGCCTGCATGTACGCGATCATGTCCGTTTCCTGGACCGTGATCGGCGGTTTCACCGGATATCCGTCGTTCGCAACGGCTGCTTTCTTCGGCTTCGGCGCATACTGCGGCGGCGTGCTCATCACCAAAGGCTGGCCTTGGTTTGCTGCGGCGGGCGCGGCGGGCGCGGCCGCTTTCGCCAGCGCGCTGGTGCTGGGCATCGTGCTGCTGCGGCTGCGCGGCCACTATTTTGCGATCGCCAGCCTGGCCGTGGCGGAGGTGCTGCGCGAGCTGACCAATTCGGCGACCGAACTGACCGGCGGCGGAATGGGATTGAACATCCCGGTGTCCGTCACCAGCTCGAGCAGCATCATGGGGGAGGCTTCGTTCTTCTTCTGGGCCATGTGGGCATTGCTGCTGTCGACTTTCATCGCCGTTCGCGTGATTCAGGAGTCGAAGCTCGGTTTCGGCCTGGCCTGCATCAAACAGAACGAATCCGCGGCGGACATGATCGGCGTCAACGCCACGGTTTACAAGAGCCTCGCCTTCGCCTTTTCCGGGGTGTTCGTGGCGATGGCCGGAACCCTCTATGCCGCGTGGGTGCATTACATCGAACCGCCGGATGTGTTCGATATCCTGTTTGCCGTCAAGCCGATCGTAATGGCGCTGCTCGGCGGGCTCGGATCGCCGGCCGGCGCCGTGCTCGGCGCCTTCGTCTTCCTCGGTATCGAAGAAACGGTGTGGCGCAATTACCTGCAGATCCACTCCGGCGTTCTCGGCCTGATGGTGGTCGTGCTGCTGCTTTTCCTCCCTGACGGGATGATGTCGATTTCGAAGCGCCTGGGCCGCATTGGAGAGCGCCGTGGCTGAGGTGCTGGTGTTGGAAGGAGTGTCGCGCCGATTTGGCGGAGTGCAGGCCTTGCAGGACCTCAGTTTTTCGGTCGGCAGCGGCGAAATCCTCGGTCTGATCGGGCCGAACGGAGCCGGCAAGACGACATTGGTCAACGTGGTAACCGGCGTGCGCAGTGCGACTGCCGGGCGCGTGCTGTTCGAGGGCAGGAACATCACCGCCCTGCAGCCCTACCAGACCGCGCGCGCCGGCATCGCCCGCACGTTCCAGATCGTTCAACCTTTCCCCGACCTGACCGCGCTCGACAATGTCGCAGCCGCCGCCCTGTTCTCGCAGCAGGGCATGCGGCCATCCCAGGCGCGTGAATTCGCGGCAAGCCAGCTCGAATTCGTCGGCCTCGGCCAGCATGCGGACAAGCCGGCGCACACACTCACCCTGGCGATGCGCAAGCGTCTGGAGCTGGCCAAGGCGGTGGCGATGAGGCCGAAACTTCTGTTCCTCGACGAGGTCAACGCCGGCCTGAATTTGTCGGAGGTGGATCATGCGATGGTGCTGATACGCGAGATCGCGCGGCGCGGAGTCACCATCGTGCTGATCGAGCATCTGATGAAAGTCGTGCTGACGGTGTGCGGCCGCGTGGTGGTTCTTCAAAACGGGGCGCTGGTCGCGGACGGCACGCCCAAGGATATCGTCAATGACCCGCGCGTCGTCGAGGCCTATCTCGGCAAGAAATATGCGCAAATGAGCGCCGTCAGCCGCTAGGCAGAAGATGAGCCCATCCAGCCCTTTGCTCAAACTGTCCGGAATCGAGGCAGGCTATGGAGAAATCAGCGTGCTTTGGGGCGTCGATCTGACGCTGCCCCGGGGCGAGATCAGCGCTCTGGTCGGATCGAACGGCGCGGGCAAATCTACATTAATGCGCACCCTGTCCGGATTGATCGTGCCGACTGCGGGGCGCATCGATTGGGAAGGCGAGGATCTGCGCGGCCTGTCGCCGGCGCAAATCCTCGCGCACGGTATTGCACACGTGCCCGAAGGCAGGCGCTTGTTCAGTGCGATGAGCGTCGAGGAGAACCTCCTCATGGGAGCCTACTCGCGCAAGGACCCACGGGCTGCGATCCAGCGCGGCCTGGATCGCGTCTATGCGACGTTTCGCAGGCTGCACGAACGGCGCCGCCAGGCCGCCGGTACGCTGTCCGGCGGCGAGCAGCAGATGTGCGCGATCGGCCGGGGGATGATGAGCGCTCCCCGGCTGCTGATCATCGACGAGTTGTCGCTTGGCCTGTCGCCGCTGCTGGTCGAGCAACTGGTCGACGCCCTGCAAACCCTCAATCGCGAAGGCCTGTCGATCCTGGTGGTCGAGCAGGACGTGATCACCGCGCTCGAATTGTCGACCACCGCCCATGTGATGGACATGGGGCGGATCGTCCAAAGCGGGCCTAGTTCAGAACTCATGCGCGATCCGGCGATCCGCAGCGCCTATCTTGGTGCGCTGGCCGCGTAGAGACCAGGACACCTGCACCGACTTCCCCCTTTATCCCGTTTGCGAAAGCCGCACCATGTACAGCACGAAAATATACGCTCCCGGCAACTATCGTTTCATCCCCGGCGTTTTTCAGTACTCCGCGGGCGTTGCGGCCGAATCCGGATTCCGCATCGAGCGTGTCCGCTTGCTCGCGCCCGTCCCGCTTGCCGAGGGTTTCCGCCTGATCAAGCAGACACTGCAGAACGCGGCCCGGCCGCTCAGCGCGTTTTGCGCCTGTGAATTGCGCTCGCCGGCGCCCTTCGATGAGGCCGGCTTCGAGGCCTTCAACCGGGAATATGTCGGCACGCTGGCGCATTGGGGTATCTTCGATGGCAGCGTCAACCCGGTGGCACGCAGCAATGTCTGCCCCGAAATCGATCCGCCGGAAGTCCCGAGTTTTTATGCATTCGCCTATACGGTGGCAGACCCGTCTGCAATGGCCTCTTTTGTCGTTGCCGGCAGTGGCGAAGCGCCGGAAGGCAAAGGCAGCTACAAGGATCACGTCATCAGCCGCGGCGATGTATCGGTGCAGGGCCTGCGCAACAAGGCGCGCTTCGTGCTCGCGGAAATGGAACGTCGCATGGGCGCGCTCGGTTTCGGCTGGGCCGATACGACTGCCGCTCAGCTATACACCGTGCACGACATCCATCCGTTCATGGCGGACGAGCTTGGCCGGCGCGGGGCAATGCGCGGCGGACTGACCTGGCATTTGAACCGTCCACCGATCATCGAGCTCGAGTACGAAATGGATTGCCGCGGCGTTCACTTCGAAAGAGCGCTCGCCGTCTGACGCCGCAATCCAGACCGAATTCCCGTAGATAAGGACCCAAATGGCTACTGACAAAATCCTTTCACCCTTCGATGGCAGAGTGGTGGGCGAGATGCCCGTATCCACGGCCGAGGACGTCGAGAACGCAATCGTGCGCTCGCAACAGGCGTTTCAAGTAATGCGCAAGCTGCCGCGATTCGTGCGCGCGGACATTCTGGAGCGAACCGCGGAGTTGCTTCGCAGCCGGCGCGAGGAGTTTGTTTCGACCATCGCCGCCGAGGCCGGGAAGCCGATGTACGATGCGCGCGGCGAAGTAGCGCGCGCGCTGTTCAACCTGACGAATGCGGCGGCCGAAGCGCGCCGCTTCGGCGGCGAGGAAGTTCCTCTCGATATGGATGCCGGTGTTTTTGAATACCAGACCACGGATAGCCAGGGCCGTTCGATTCGGCTTTCCGATCTCGACCCTGACGCTTTGAACCGTATGCGGCGCAGGATAGGCATTGCGCGGCGATTCCCGATAGGCCCGATCCTTGCGATCGCGCCGTTCAACTTTCCACTGAACCTGGTTCTGCACAAGCTGGCGCCGGCGATTGCAGTCGGTAACAGCGTGGTACTCAAGCCGGCACCCCAGACGCCGCTGACCTCGCTGCTGCTGCAGCGGATCATGAGCGAGGCCGGGCTGCCGGCGGGGGCACTGGAGATCTGCCATTGCCCGGTCGCACTGGCTGAATCGATGGTACGTGACGAACGCTTTGCCATGGTCAGTTTTACCGGTAGTGCGCGTGTCGGCTGGCATATCAAGGAGATAGCCGGCCGCAAGAAGGTGGCGCTGGAACTCGGCGGCAACGGCGCAGTGGTCGTCGCCGAAGATGCCGATCTCGAGCTTGCGGCGACGCGCTGCGTCCGCGGTGGTGTCGTATACGGTGGACAGTACTGCATCGGCGTGCAGCGCATCCTCGTGCACGAATCGGTTGCGGAAGCGTTCACCCGCAGGCTGGTCGAGCGCGTGCGCGCCTGCCGCGTCGGCGACCCGATGCAGGAAGGGATTGACGTCGGTCCGGTGATCGACGAAGGATCGGCTATCAGAATTCAGAGCTGGGTTGACGAGGCGGTGGCCGGCGGCGCCCGTCTTCTCACCGGCGGTTCCCGATCGGGTGCGGTGGTGCAGCCGACCGTACTGACGGATACAGTCAAAGGCATGAAGATTGAGGACGAGGAGGTATTCGGGCCGGTACTCACCGTCAATAGCTATCGCAGGTTCGAGGAAGCGATCAAGCGCGCCGGCGATTCCCGCTATGGTCTTCAGGGCGGGATCTTCACCAACGATCTGCGGCGGGCCTTTCAGGCGCTTGAGGATTGGGATGTGGGTGGATTGATGATCAACGATGTGCCGATCTACCGCGTCGACAGCATGCCTTTTGGTGGCTGGAAAGAATCCGGCTTTGGACGCGAAGGCACGCGTTACGCCATGGAAGAGATGTCGGATATCAAACATCTCGTCGTCAATTACGCTTGAGACTCCACGACTGCGACGCGGCGCTGCGAGGTCGCGGAATATCAATACTGCCTCGATAGTGGTGCCCGGCCGCGCGCGCTATACC
>CAKKSJ010000038.1 GCA_919902965.1 Burkholderiales bacterium | reverse complement strand
TGGCTCTGCAGGAATCGTGACGGGTCGTGGCGTTGGCTCTGGCGCCTTGTTGGGCCTTTTCTTCGGTTATTCGCGGATTTTAGTGGGTCTCAGAGTGAGTTGAGATTGGAGCCCGAGAACGACCTATGGTGGGACTGATCTTCGCCTCCGGCTCCGGAGCCAAACCGCTGTGAAGGAAACGAACCGAGGTAGTCCCGGGTTGAATCGTGTAAGAGAGCGAGCAGGGTCGGCGCATGGCAGATTCAACGAAACCAAATCGTGCCGCGGAAGCGGCGGTGGCCGCGCACTACGCTTTGCTTTTGGGCATCAAGTCGCCGTGGCAGGTGCGGCGGGTGGATTTGAAGCTGACGTCGAACCGGGTGGAGGTGGACGTGGAGCATGACCCCGAGGCGGCCGTGGCGTGTCCGGAGTGCGAGCGGTCGTGTGCGCGCTACGATCACGCCCCGCAACGGCAGTGGCGGCACTTGGACGTGATGCAGTTCGCGACGATCATTCGCGCGCGGGTGCCGCGCTGTCAGTGCCCGGAACATGGCGTGGTGACCGCACAGGTGCCGTGGGCGGAGCCGCACGGCCGCTTCACCCTGATGTTCGAGGCGTTCGCCCTCACGGTGATCGAGGCTGCGCGTTCCTACACGCAGGCGATGGAGATCCTGAAGGTGGACTGGCACACGATTCAGGAAATTGTCCGCCGGGCCGTGGAGCGTGGACTTTCTCGCCGCTCGACCGAAGCGGTCAAACATGTGGGCATGGACGAGAAAAGCTTTGGCCGCGGCCAGGACTATGTGTCGCTGATGACCGATGTGGGCGGCCGCCGAGTGCTGGACGTTGTGAAGGATCGCGACACCGCGAGTGCCCTCAAGCTGTGGGAATGCCTGCCTGCCCCGCAACGCGACCGCGTTGAGGCCGTGGCCATCGATATGAGCCCCGAGTTCACGGCCGCCGCCCAACAGTCCGCCCGGCACGCCGTGATCGTCTACGACAAATTTCATGTCGCCAAGCACCTCAACGAGGCGGTGGACAAGGTCCGCCGCGAGGAGCACCGTCGCTTGCTCGAGCGCGGCGACAAGAGCCTCACCGGCAGCAAATATCTGTGGCTGCAGGGCGCGTGCCCCGACGGGGACCGCGCGCTGAGTTTCGCCGAGCTGTGCGCGCGCAACCTCAAGACTTCCCGCGCCTGGTATCACAAAGAGACCTTCACCGAGTTCTGGGCCCAACCCAGTGCGAAACGTGCCGCGAAGTTCTTCCAACAGTGGTTCGGCGCGGCGCGGCGCTCCAAACTTGAACCGATCAAAAAGACCGCACTGACCCTGAAGACCCATCTGTTCGGACTGCTCAACTACTTCGCGCATCCGATCACCAACGCCATCTCCGAAGGCTTCAACTCGAAGATCCAGGCCATCAAGGCCGACGCCCGCGGCTTCCGCCGCTTCGAGAACTACCGCTATAGAATCCTCTTTCACTGCGGGAAGCTCGACCTCCGTCCCGCTATATCATAATTTGACCCACGGAGATCCCCGAAGAACCCATTCTTCATTTGCGACTCAGCCGGAACAACCCGGACTTCACTGGCTCGAGCTTCAAGCTCGGTGGTGAATTGTCGCGCCAGGGAGCAATTCCGGTCTCAAACATCCACTCGCGGATTCTCGAGCTGATCAACTCTCTGCAAGTCGAATTCCAGAGGCTCTTCTTTTTCGTGTTCACGCAGAATGGCACCGAACCATTCTCGATCTGGATGAGGACGCTTTCGGCAGACGGATCGAAATGCTCGTCGCGATCAGCTACTTCGAGCTTCACGCCATAACTCGTGCCGATACGCCGATGCGCGCCATTTTTCCACGCAGTGACAATCATAGGTGTTCTTCTTCGCCCAACGTCAAAGATGAGC
>CAKKSJ010000037.1 GCA_919902965.1 Burkholderiales bacterium | reverse complement strand
TGATCAACAACATCGTTCCGGATTTTCCCCTGATCAACAAATCGTTCAACCTGTCCTACTCGGGCTGCGACCTGTAACCATGGATTTTCTCCAGACATCATGTACCTACTGCTGAGACAAATCGTCCGCACGGGCATCAAGACCGAGGCGCCGCCGCCGGCGGACGAGGCGCTGCGCGTGCTAACACAGCGGCTGAAGGCGGAAATTCTCGGCATGTTCGCCGGATCCCTTGCCATCCGCCACGTCGACGCAGGCTCCTGCAACGGCTGCGAACTCGAAATCCACATGCTCAACAATCCCTATTACAACATCGAGGGCCTGGGCATGAAATTCGTCGCCAGTCCGCGCCATGCCGACCTGCTGCTGGTGACCGGCCCCGTGGCGCGCAACATGGAAGTTGCGTTGCAACGCACCCTCGAGGCCATGCCCGCGCCCAAGCTGGTAGTCGCCGTGGGCGACTGCGGCTGCGATGGGGGGATATTCGGCGAAAGCTACGCCAGTCGTGGCCGCGTCTCCAATGTGATCGCTGTGGATGTCACCGTGCCGGGCTGCCCGCCCACGCCGACTGCGCTTCTGCAGGGCATACTGACCGCAATCAGTTCCGGCGGCGGCAAGCGCGACTGAACATCGTCGCAGCGCGCCGCGCTGTGCGGCGGGATGCTTTCTGCACGACGCATCGAACATAAATAGTTTTTTCGCGTGCAGATGCGATCACCTCGCATTGTCAAAGCATTGTCAATGCGTATTGCGATTACCCTCGCTTTCGGATATAAGCAAGTTGCAGTTGCAACGACCCCGATTCAACCAACACAAGCTTGATCATGCAAAAAAAATACGCCTCTTTCTCGGGCAGGATGCTGATGGTCGGTTTCGGCGCTGTGGGTCAGGGCTCGCTGCCGCTGATCCTGCGCCACATAGAAATTCAGCCCGGGCAGATCGCGATCGTCACCGCCAACGAATTCGGCAAAGACATCGCGGCCGAATACGGCGTCCGGTTCAGGGTGGAACCGCTGACGCGCGGCAACTACGCCGCCATCCTCGCGCGCGAGCTCGGACCCGGGGATTTCCTCGTGAACGCTTCGTTCGACGTATCCAGCGTCGCGCTCATCGAGTGGTGCCAGCAGCAGGGCGTGCTCTATATCGACGCATGCATCGAACCCTGGCCCGGCGGCCACACCGACAGCTCGGTGCACGCCAGCCGCCGCTCGAACTACGCCCATCGCGAATCCGCGCTGGCGCTGCGCGGAAAATTTTCCGGCGGACCGACCTGCGTACTGATGCACGGCGCCAACCCCGGACTGGTTTCGCACCTGGTAAAGCAGGCGCTGCTCCAAATCGCCGCCGACATCGGCATCGACGCCGGCGAGCCGCGCAGCCGCGATGCGTGGGCGCAGCTCGCCGCCCAACTGCAGGTCAAAGTCATCCATGTGTCCGAGCGCGACCACCAGACCAGCCAGGTGCGCAAGCGCAAGGACGAATTCGTCAACACCTGGTCGAGCGAGGCATTTTGCGGCGAGTCGCTGCAGCCTGCCGAACTCGGCTGGGGCACGCACGAGCGCAACTGGCCGCACGACGGACGCGACTACGGTTTCGGCTGCGGCGCGGCGATCTACCTCGACCGGCCGGGCGTGGCCACGCGCGTGCGTTCCTGGGCGCCGCAGGTGGGATCGTTCCACGGCTGGCTGATATCGCACGGTGAGGCGATTTCCATTCCCGATTTCCTCAGCGTGCGCGAGAACGGCAAACTGATCTACCGGCCGACTTGCCATTACGCTTACCACCCCTGTGACGATGCCGTGCTGTCGCTGCAGGAATTCGCCGGCAACGGCTGGCACTTTCCGCCGCAGCAGCGCCTGCTGCGCGACGAGATCGATGCGGGCTTCGATGAACTGGGCGTGCTGCTGATGGGGCACAAGAAAGGCGCCTATTGGTATGGATCGCAGCTGAGCATCGAGGAGACGCGCAAACTGTGCCCGCACAACAACGCCACCAGCCTGCAGGTCAACGCCCCTTTCGTGGCGGCCATCATCTGGGCGCTGAAAAATCCCCGGGCCGGCATCCTCGAACCGGACGAGCTGGACTATCAGGCGCTGCTCAAGATGTCCACGCCTTATCTGGGAAAATTGGTAGGGGCGTACACCGACTGGACCCCGCTCGCCGGCCGCAGCAGCCTGTATCCGGACGACATCGACGCTTCCGACCCTTGGCAGTTCCGCAATTTCCGGGTTGGCTGAACGGGGGTTGATGTACGTCAAATCGCGGCGGCAGTGTTCGTTTAGTATCGGCCGAACAAAAAACGGTTGAAATATAAGAAGTTTGACGTCCGCGCCCCGCTAGTATCGGACACGCGGAAGCAGGGAAGAGGCAGATCGCCTCCAGGAACAGGTTCGCGGCCGCCATTTCGATTGCGGCCGCGCGGCGTATGTCACGCGTCTTGCGGGAATGGGTTCGACATTTGATCTTGACGATCACAGCTGCAACAGCCAGGGGTTTGCGCGGAAGTTGGTAAGGTTTGAGCTTGTTCTCTCCCGCAGCGGAGGGGACCTAGTTTATTTAACCGAGGAATCGAAGGCCATGCGTGTTTCAAGACTTGCAACGTGGGTGATGGCCG
>CAKKSJ010000036.1 GCA_919902965.1 Burkholderiales bacterium | reverse complement strand
ACTTTTTGTTTGAGAAAGTCGGACTTAACAAGCGCGAAGCCAAGGATATGGTCGAGACATTCTTCGAAGAAATCCGCGCTGCCCTTGAAAACGGCGACAGCGTCAAGCTATCCGGGTTCGGCAACTTCCAACTGCGCAACAAGCCGCAGCGACCCGGGCGCAATCCCAAGACCGGAGAGGAGATACCGATCACCGCGCGGCGCGTTGTTACGTTCCACGCCAGCCAGAAACTTAAGGCGTTGGTGGAAAAGGCCAATCGTGGAAAGCCACAGCAGCAACAGTAGCCTGCCGCCGATTCCGGCGAAGCGCTATTTCACCATCGGTGAGGTGAGTGAATTGTGCGGCGTCAAGCCGCACGTATTGCGCTACTGGGAGCAGGAGTTCACGCAGCTAAAGCCAGTCAAGCGCCGCGGCAACCGCCGCTATTACCAGCATCACGAAGTTCTGTTGATCCGCCGCATCCGCGATTTGCTCTACGAGCAGGGTTTCACCATCAGCGGTGCGCGCAATCGACTGGACGAAAGCGGCTCCGCAAGCGGCCGCGCGCAAGCCGCGCGTGCCGAGGCGGGCAAGGTCGATCTGGCCGCGATCAGGAACGAGATCGCCAGCATCCTCGAAACGCTGGGCAGCGGCGCCTGAGCGGTATCCGAACAGACAAGGTCGGTTTAGTTCCGGCCAGCATGATAAGATCAGCACACTCGGGGCGTAGCGCAGCCTGGTAGCGTACTTGCATGGGGTGCAAGTGGTCGGAGGTTCAAATCCTCTCGCCCCGACCAAAATCAATAACGGGTTACAGAGCAATATCTGTAGCCCGTTTTGCTTTTCTGGCGTGCTGCGGCCTATCGGACGGGCATTTGCGAATGCGCCGATTTCAGCTTGCGTCCACGGCCGGCTGCCGTCGTAGGGCGCGCTGAGGTGCAGGCCACTTAGCGTTCCAGCGCCGCCTTGTAGCGGCGGCGTGCGGCTTCCTCCTTGATCACGTCGCCGATTTCCCGCATCACGCTGCCCACGTCGGCGGGCGTCTCCCTGCGTGCGAAGCAACCGGTCAGGGCTATTTCAGGGTGCAGTTTTCCGCTTTCGTAGATCGCCCAGATTTCACGGCCGTAATCGGTGGCGCGCAGCTCGGGGGCAAAGCGGCCGAAGTAGGTGGTCAAATTTTCGACGTCGCGCTCGAGCAGGGCGGAAGCACTGTTGTTGCCGGCTGCGTTGACGGCCTGGGGAAGGTCGATGATAACCGGCCCGTCGCCGCCGAGAAGCACGTTGTACTCGGACAAATCCCCATGGACGACGCCGGCGCAAAGCATGCGCACCACCTGCATGATCAATGTGCGATGGTGGTCGCGCGCCTGCGCTGCACTTAGTTCGAGATCATTGAGTCTTGGGGCAGCATTGCCAGCTGCGTCGGTCACCAATTCCATCAGCAGCACGCCTTCGAGAAAATTGTAGGGCTGCGGTACACGGACCCCGGCGGCGGCTAGACGGTGCAGGGCATCCACTTCGGCGCATTGCCAGGCCTGTTCCTGTTCCTTGCGCCCGTAGCGCGAACCCTTCTCCATGGCACGGGCGCGGCGGCTGTTCTTGACCTTGCGGCCTTCCGTATATTGGACGTTTTGCCGGAAGCTGCGCTTTTCGGCCTCTTTGTATACCTTCGCGCAGCGTGTCTCGGCCCCGCAGCGGACTACGTAGACCTCCGCCTCCTTGCCGCTCATCAGCTGCCGGACGACTTCGTCGATGAGTCCCTCTTCGACCAGGGGCAGGATTCTTTTCGGAGTTCTCATGGGCGCCTTTCAGCGCGGCTCCGGCGCTCGGTGATGGTGCGTAAATATTTGATTTTACTCTATCGGGAACAGTGGTTCTGCCGTGCAGGTCTGCGTGGCTGGTGGGATGATCGAACCGGCCGGAAGATCCCTCGCGCGTTGCCGTTCGCGCAAAAAAAACCGGTGGCGCTGTTAAAACGCCACCGGCTTGAAGACGGGATTCCAAAGGAGGAGGAGGAGAAACCCCGCAAATGAATAGTACGATAAAGAATGCTGCGACGCAACAGTCCTGGTTCGATGGAACGTGAAATTGTCACGGTTTTCCCATCGTATTTTCTGATTAGGATCATCACATAATGCGTTCTGCCGCGTCGCACCAATGTGCTATAAGTCCGGCGTGAATGGAATTTTCTGCGCTAAATCGAAACAATGATTTTCAGGCCGCTGACAACTATCGAGCGGGAGGCCGTCAGAAACCTCTACCTCTCGCTTTCGCCGGACGATCGCCGCAAGCGCTTTTGCTGCACGATTTCCGATGAGGCAATCTCCAAGTACACGGACCGACTGGATTTCACCCGGGACACGATTCTGGGCGCGTTTGATGAACATTTGCTGCTGGTGGGGATAGCAGAACTCGTGCATGGTCCTGCGGAAAGCGAAATGGCGTTTTCGGTGCGTCAGGACAGGCGCGGCCAAAAAATCGGTACCAAGCTCATCCAAAAGCTGCTGCAACACGCGCGGATGCACGGTGTAGGCCAGGTGTTCGTGCAGTTTCTCTCTGACAATACGCCCATGCGAAAAATGGCCAGGCGCGCCGGGATGACGGTAGACACCGTCGATGGCGAGTCTCATGCGGCGCGAAAACTAAGCGCGCCGAGTGCAGAAGAGCTGGCACGTTGGTCCATGGAAGGGAAGCTTTCGTATAGCGACTATCTAGGAACTGTTGGATCGGTTCGCCTGGGCTCGTTTGCAGACCGATCCAAAAGCAAAACACCCCAGCCGCTCAAGGATCTCGCGCCCGCCGATTGACGCGCGCCAGTGCGTCTGCGCAGTACCTGCAATCCTCGGCTGGTCTGGCAATCCGCGACGCTTTGCCTTAGGATGGGCGCAGTTTTTCATCCGCGTCCGGAGACGGCATGGCCCCCGCAATCACCTGCGTCGAAGATCTGCGCCTATTGGCGAAAAAACGCGTGCCGCGCATGTTCTACGACTACGCCGACTCCGGTTCCTGGACTGAAGGCACCTACCGTGCCAACGAAAGCGACTTTGCCGCCATCAAGCTGCGCCAGCGGGTGGCGGTCAACATGGAACACCGCAACCTGAAAACCACCATGGCCGGGCAGGAGATCGCCATGCCCGTCGCGCTGGCACCGGTGGGGCTTGTGGGCATGCAGCACGCTGACGGCGAAATCCTCGCCGCGCGTGCCGCCGAAAAATTCGGCGTCCCGTTCACGCTCTCCACCATGAGCATCTGCTCGATCGAAGACGTCGCCGACAGCGTCAGCAAGCCCTTCTGGTTTCAGCTCTACGTCATGCGCGACCGTGAATTCATCAAGCGCCTGATCGACCGCGCCAGGGCGGCGGGCTGCTCCGCGCTGGTGCTCACCCTCGACCTGCAGATCATGGGGCAGCGGCACAAAGACATCAGGAACGGCCTGTCGGCGCCGCCCAAGATCACCTTGCGCAACATGCTGAACATGAGCACCAAGCCGCGCTGGGGCTTGGGCATGCTCGCCACCAAACGCCACACCTTTCGCAATGTGGTGGGCCATGCAACGGACTCCGGCAAGCTGCGCTCACTCTCGGAATGGAGCGCAGGTCAGCTCGATCCCACGCTCAACTGGGACGACGTGCAATGGATCAAAGAGCGCTGGGGTGGCAAGCTGATCCTGAAGGGAATCATGGATGCCGAAGATGCCGAAATCGCGGCGCGCTCGGGCGCGGACGCAATCATTGTTTCCAATCACGGCGGGCGCCAGCTCGACGGCGCGCCTTCGTCGATCGCCGCGCTGTCTCCGATCGTGCGCGCCGTCGGCGACAAGATCGAAGTGCTCATGGACGGCGGCATACGCTCCGGACAGGATGTGATCAAGGCGCTGGCCCTGGGCGCCAAGGGCGTGTTTATCGGCCGCGCCTACGTGTATGGCGTAGGGGCGATGGGCGAGGCGGGCGTCACCTCCTGCCTGGAGATCATCAGGAAAGAACTCGATGTCACCATGGCTTTCTGCGGCCTGTGCGACGTGAAGCAGGTGGGCCGCAATATCCTGGTGCCGGGAACCTATTGAGCAGGCGGACTGCCTCGCGGTGTCCCAGGCCAGGCCGCTAGCCATTGCCTCTGCGACGGGTCCTGGCGGCTCGCGCTGCGCGCCGCAGGCGCCGTACAGGATGGGGCGCTGTCCTTTATAATCCCGGGCACATGCGTATCCTGCTCAGCAATGATGACGGTTATTTTTCACCCGGAATCGCCCTACTCGCCAAAGTCCTCGCCGAGGTCGCCGAAATCACCGTGGTGGCACCTGAGCGCGACCGCAGTGGTGCCTCCAACTCGCTCACCCTGGACCGACCGCTCTCGGTCAGACGCGCGGCCAACGGATTTATGTTTGTCAATGGCACGCCAACCGACTGTGTCCACCTGGCTGTGACCGGACTGCTCGATCATTTGCCCGACATGGTGGTATCCGGCATCAACCTCGGCGCCAACATGGGCGATGACACGATCTATTCGGGCACGGTCGCTGCGGCCACCGAAGGTTATCTGCTCGGCATCCCCGCGCTCGCGGTATCGCTGGCGAGCAAATCCGGCAAACATTTCGATACCGCCGCGCGTGTCACCCTGGAAATGGTCGAGCGCCTGCGTCGCGTGCCGATGTCCGGGCCGGTCCTGCTCAATCTCAATATCCCCGATGTGGCCTACAAGCGGCTGGGCGCGGTCGAGATCACGCGTCTGGGCAAGCGCCACAAGGCCGAGCCGGTGATCAAGGAAATCAGTCCGCGCCAGGAAACCGTCTACTGGGTCGGTCCGGCCGGCGGTGCGCAGGATGCGGGCGAAGGCACTGATTTCCACGCCGTTGCGGCACAGCGCGTGTCGGTGACACCGCTGCAGGTCGATCTTACGCACCTGAACCAGATCCCGCTGCTGCGCGACTGGCTGAAGCAATGAATCGCGGCAAACTGCCGAAGCCGCAGGGCATCGGCATGACCTCACAGCGCACGCGCGCGCGCATGGTCGAGCGGCTGCGCAAGGAGGGCATAACAGACGAAGCCGTGCTCTCGGCCATGGGCGCCGTGCCACGCCATGTGTTCGTGGAAGAGGCGCTGGCAAGCCGCGCATATGATGACGACGCGCTGCCGATCGGTTTTTCGCAGACGATTTCCCAGCCTTATATCGTTGCGCGGATGATCGAGGCGCTGCGCGCCGGACGCGAACTGGGCAAGGTGCTGGAGATCGGCACCGGCTGTGGCTATCAGGCGGCAGTGCTGGCGCATCTGGCAAGCGAAGTGTATTCGATCGAGCGCATAGCGCCCTTGCTGATGAAAGCGCGTGTCAATCTGCGCGCACTGCGTCTCGGCAACCTGCGCCTGAAGCATTGCGACGGCAATCTTGGCCTGCCCGAGGCTGCGCCTTTCGATTCAATCGTTGTCGCGGCGGCAACGCGGCAGGTTCCACCGGCGCTGTTGCAGCAGATGGCGCCAGGCGGCAGAATGATACTGCCGTTCGGTACTTCCGTGCAGGTATTGCGGCTGGTGGAGCGTACGCGCTCGGGCTACATCGAAACGAGTCTGGACGCCGTGCGTTTCGTGCCCATGCTGGTGGGGGTGGAATGATTCGGATATCAGCTTTATCGTGCGGCGCTGCGTTGGCGGCCATGACGCTCGCTGGTTGCGCCAGCCGTCCGGTGCAGGCGCCGGTAGTCGATCGCGCGCCGCCGGCCGTAGCCAGGCCGGCGCCAGCGCCGCGTCCGGCCGCTGCGCAATCCGACGTCTATATCGTTCGCGGCGGCGATACCATGTTCAGCATCGCACTCGATCATGGTCTCGATTACAAGGAACTCGCTGCCTGGAACAATCTGGGCGACCCGGGGCGGATACGTCCCGGCCAGCAACTGCGGCTAAAACCGCCTGCAGGCGCGGGGGAGGCGCCGGTGACGGTGCGTCCGATCATCGGCTCGGGGCGCGTCGAAACACGACCGCTGGGCGCGCGGCCCCTGCCGGGTGCGGGACCGGCGGGTGCTTCGCCCGGTACGCCGGAAGCGGTCAAATCAGAACCGATCGCGCGCAAGCTGCCCTATACAGCGGAGAATGTGGCGCTGCTGCAACGCGGTGAAGCGCAGCGCGTTCCGGCGCCCGCGCTCGCGCCGGCCGCGGTGCCTGTAGCGCCGGTGACCGCACCCAAGCAGGAGCCGGCGGAGCAAGCCGCTGGCGCAGTGGACGATGAGGACAGGGTCGACTGGGGCTGGCCGGCGCAAGGCAGGATCGTCGCCGGATTTTCCGAAGCGAGCAACAAGGGCCTGGACATCGCCGGCAAGATGGGCGATCCGGTGATCGCATCGGCGCCGGGGAGGGTAGTCTATAGCGGCAGCGGCTTGCGCGGCTATGGCAAGCTCGTCATCATCAAGCACAACAAGACCTATTTGTCGGCTTACGCTCATAACAAGGATATCCTGGTGAAAGAGGGGCAGAGCGTGGTCAAGGGGCAGAAGATCGCAGAGGTTGGCAACACCGATAGCGATACGCCCAAGCTGCATTTCGAGATTCGCAAGCTCGGCAAACCGGTCGACCCGGCCAAATACCTGCCGCCGACGTGAGTTCCCGCCCCTCTTCTCCGGACGAGGAAACCGAGGGCGGTCCGGCGGACGATTCCGCCGCCAGCGCCGATCCCCATGCCGCGGCGCAGTCCGAACCGGCCGAGCCGGAAACAGAATTTCTGTCGGATGTCACCCAGATATACCTGCATGAAATCGGCCTCAATCCGCTGTTATCTCCGGAGGAGGAGTTGCACTACGCGCGCCGCGCAGCCAAGGGAGAGTTCGCGGCGCGGCAAAAAATGATCGAACGCAACCTGCGTCTGGTGGTGAACATCGCCAAGCACTACGTCAATCGTGGCGTGCCGCTGCTGGATCTGGTGGAAGAAGGCAATCTGGGATTGATGCACGCCTTGAACAAGTACGATCCCGAGCGCGGCTTTCGCTTCTCCACCTACGCCACCTGGTGGATACGCCAGAATATCGAGCGCGCAATCATGAACCAGTCGCGCACGATACGATTGCCAGTGCATGTGATCAAGGAACTCAATCTGGTACTGCGGGCCAAGCGCCACCTCGAGGCGAATGCGGAGCGCGAAGCCAGCATGGACGATATTGCGCATCTGCTCGGCAAGCCGGCCGGGGAGGTGCGCAGTGTTCTCACTCACAACGAGCACATGGCCTCGCTCGATGCGCCTCTGGATATCGATCCGCTGCTGTCAATCGGCGATTCCATCTCAGACGAGCAGAGCGTCAACCCGGAATCAGGACTGCAGAGCCAGGAGATCGAAACGCTGGTGAAGCAATGGCTGGAACAACTGACCGACAAGCAGCGCATTGTGATCGAGCGCCGTTTCGGCCTCAATAACCAGGAAGTCAGCA
The DNA here is from genome assembly GCA_919902965.1 of Burkholderiales bacterium. Lineage (GTDB taxonomy): Bacteria > Pseudomonadota > Gammaproteobacteria > Burkholderiales > SG8-39 > 2-12-FULL-64-23. Next base: position 130 of record CAKKSJ010000036.1, on the reverse strand, counting down.
CGCTGGAGGATCTGGCCGGGGAGTTGGGCCTGACGCGCGAGCGCGTCAGGCAAATTCAGCTTGAGGCGCTGGGGCAACTGCGCCGTATTCTGCGCCGCAGCGGCTTATCCCGGGATGTGCTGCTGTAGCG
>CAKKSJ010000035.1 GCA_919902965.1 Burkholderiales bacterium | reverse complement strand
GTTTGCACGCATCTAGCACGACTTTGCCTTTGATCAAGTCCGCCAGATCCCGGCCGAGCTGCGGCAGCGCGCCGTAAGGGACCGCCATCAGCAGCACTTCGCCGAATGCGGCAGCTTCGCGCGGCGTGCCGGCGCGTGCGTTGGTGCCGAGGCTTGCCGCCAGCGCCTTATCATGCTCGAGATCGAGCGACGAGAACATTACCTGGTGCCCGGCTTTCACCCAAAGCCCGCCCAGTGTCCCGCCGATCCTGCCCGAGCCGACGATCCCGATTTTCATTTTTCCGGTCGCGTCACCCGCGGCGCGTGCCGCGAACGGCAGACTACCCAGAGCGAAAGTCGCTGCGCTAAGCGCAGCGACACGGAAAAACCTGCGGCGGTCCTGTTTCATGGCGTCATTCTCCTTCATCACCAGTCTCCCGAGCGGTGCGCACACTTCCCGGTCGCCCGAGGCACGCTCCCTGACATGGGCACGATACCACCAAGCCTGACAGGCTGTTGAAAAACGCTTCCCCGACACGAACGTGCGCCGCGCGCGGTTTGGTCTGCACTCGAGTTGTGGTAGATTGATCCGCACCTCTTGTATCGAGCCGGGATGCATATGGACCACGCCAACGCCTTCGAGTCCGACCTGGACCGCAACCCGGCCAATTATGCGCCGCTGACGCCGCTCGGTTTTATCGAACGCGCGGCTTATGTCTATCCGGAGCGGAGCGCGGTGGTGCATGGCGCAAGGCGTTACACCTGGAGCGAAACCTACGCGCGCAGCCGCTGCCTGGCCTCGGCGCTCAGCAGGCGCGGCATAGGCGCAGGCGATACCGTGGCGGTGATGGCCGCGAACACGCCGGAAATGTACGAGTGCCATTTCGGTGTGCCGATGCTGGGCGCCGTACTCAATACGCTCAACACCCGCCTCGATGCGCAGGCGATTGCCTTCATGCTGAACCACGGCGGAGCGAAAGTGCTGATCGCCGACCGCGAGTTTTCCGCGACCGTCGCGCAGGCGCTGGCAAAAATAGAACAGCGTCCGCTGGTCATCGACATCGACGACTCGGAATATGCCGGCGCGGGCGAGCGCCTCGGGGAAACGGATTACGAGGCCTTGCTCGCCGAAGGCGACCCGGCTTACGCCTGGCAGCCGCCTGCGGATGAATGGAATGCGATCTCGCTCAACTACACCTCCGGCACCACCGGCAATCCCAAGGGGGTGGTGTACCACCATCGCGGCGCCTATTTGAACGCCGTGTGCAATATAGTCACCTGGGGCATGCCGCAGCACTCGGTCTATCTGTGGACGCTGCCCATGTTCCATTGCAACGGCTGGTGCTTTCCCTGGACCATGGCCGCCAATGCCGGTGTCAACGTGTGTTTGCGCAAGGTCGATCCGGTGCAGATCTTCAGGCTGATCAAGGAACACGGGGTCACGCATTACTGCGGTGCGCCCATCGTCCACAGCGGGCTGATCAACGCCGGCCCGGCGCTGCGCGCGGGCATCACGCACAAGGTATCGGCCATGGTGGCGGGGGCGGCGCCGCCGGCGGCGATGATAGAAGGCATGGAGCAGATCGGCTTCGATCTGGTGCATGTCTATGGCTTGACCGAAACCTACGGCCCTGCGACCGTGTGCGCCAATCACGCGGCCTGGGATGCGCTCGACGTGGGCAAACGCGCCGAGCGCAACGGCCGCCAGGGCGTGCGCTATCTGATGGAGGAGGGCCTCGCGGTGATGGATGCCGACACCATGATGCCGGTGCCGGCGGACGGCGAGACCATGGGCGAAATCATGTTTCGCGGCAATATCACCATGAAGGGCTATCTGAAAAATCCCAAGGCGACAGCGGAGGCTTTCGCAGGCGGCTGGTTCCATTCAGGCGACCTGGCGGTGATGCAGTCCGACGGTTATGTCAAAATCAAGGACCGCTCCAAGGACATTATCATTTCCGGCGGCGAGAATATTTCCTCGCTGGAGATCGAGGAAGCGCTCTATCGCCATCCGGCGGTGCTTGTCGCGGCGGCGGTGGCGCGGCCCGATCCGAAATGGGGCGAGACGCCCTGCGTTTTCGTCGAACTCAAGGCGGGCGCCCAGGTGACAGTGGAAGAAATCATCACGCATTGCCGCAAACACCTGGCCCGCTTCAAGGTGCCGCGAGCCGTGGTGTTCGGCGAATTGCCCAAGACCTCGACCGGCAAGATCCAGAAATTCGTGCTGCGCGAGCGGGCGAGATCGGCGCAGGCCATAGAATAGCCAAAAAGGAGTCACTTTATGAGTTCGAACCCTCAGGCAAGCGAGCCCCTGCTGCTGCGCCACGACGAAGCTGGCGTGGTAACACTGACGCTGAACCGGCCGGCGCAGTTCAATTCGCTGTCGCAGGCGCTGATGGGCGAGATGCAGGCCGAACTCGACGTCATCGCCGCCGATACCGGCGTGCGTGTGGTGATCATCGCCGGGGCCGGCAAGGCGTTCTGCGCCGGGCACGACCTGAAGGAAATGCGTTCCGACGCCTCGAAGGCATTCCAGCAGAAACTGTTCCGCCAGTGCAGCAAGCTGATGCTTACGCTGGTGGGCATGCCGCAGCCGGTGATCGCACGCGTACACGGCATCGCTACGGCGGCCGGCTGCCAGCTTGTCTCCATGTGCGACCTTGCGGTCGCATCGGACAACGCGCGCTTCGCCGTATCCGGCGTGAACCTGGGCCTGTTCTGCTCTACGCCCTCGGTGGGCCTGTCGCGTAATCTCGGGCGCAAGCAGGCGATGGAAATGCTGCTCACCGGTGATTTCATCGACGCGCAGACGGCACTGGCGCGCGGGCTGGTGAACCGCGTGGTACCCCCGGAACAACTCGACGCCGAGATCAGGAAGCTGGTGGATTCGATACTTGCGAAGACGCCGGTGGCGATCAAGTTGGGCAAACAAGCGTTCTACCGGCAACTGGAGATGGGCCTGGATGGGGCGTACGACCTGGCGAGCGAAACCATGGCCTGCAATATGATGGCGGAAGATGCGCAGGAAGGCATCGACGCATTCGTGGCCAAGCGCAAACCGGCGTGGAAGGGGCGCTGAGCCTCGGCCAGACGTTAAGCGCGTGGAAACTGTTTCGGGAACTACGATACAGCGTTCATGTGGCTGACGACGCCCGATCGCTCCATGGCGTCGATGTCCGCGGCGGCAAAACCGAATTCACCTAATATTTCCCGCGTATGCTCACCGGTGCGCGGCGCCGCCGGCAGGACGCCGCTATGCGCACTGCCGGGAATATGCGGCATGGGCAGTCTTCCATAGGGCGCCTGCTCGGTCTCGCTGAAATAAGCCATGTGGCGCATCTGCGGGTCGGCGCGCAAGGCCCGGTAATCCAGCACCGGCGCGAACAGCACGTCGTGCTGTTCGAACCGGGCGGCCCATTCCTGCGTATCGCGCCCGGCGACAATGGCGGCCACCTCGCGGTTGATTTCCTCGCTCGCCTGCGCACGCAGCGCGCCGCTAGCATAGCGTGGTTCCGTGAGCCAGACCTCGCGCGCGAGCGCCCGGCACAGTCCCTGCCACATGGTTTCGCGCAGCACCGCCAGCACCCCATGGCCGTCGCGCGTCGCGAATACCCCCGCGGGCACGGTGATCGGCGGTTTGAGCTGACCCGAGAAGAGGAAATCGTCGAGGATGGGGCCGGCCTGGAACGCGGCGCAGCATTCGGCGAGCGACAGGCGTATGTGTCTGCCGCGGCCCGCGCGATGCGGCAGCGCGTCGCGCGCATACAGCGCTGCGCCTACGCACTGCGCCGCATACAGCGCGGTCGCGGTGTCAGGCACCATCAGGCCGAAGCGCCGCGGCCGGCCGTCGGCGTCCTTGTTGATCATCGCCATGCCGGTCATGGCCTGCAGCACGGAATCGGTGGCAGGCTTGTGGGCATAGGGGCCGGAATCGCCGAAACCGCTGATCGATAGATAGATCAGGCGCGGATTGATTGCGGCGATGGTCGCGTAGCCCAGCCCGAGCCTCGCCATCACGCCGGGACGGAAATTCTCCACCAGCACGTCGGCGCGCTGTGCCATTTTCAGGATCAGCGCGCAGCCTTCGGCTTGCGTGGCGTCGATGCAGATCGAGCGCTTGCCCAGGTTGTTGACGACGGCGAGCGCGCTCAAGCCCTGTTGGCCGCCGCCGAGGACGCGTATCCAGTCGCCCGCGGGCGGCTCGATTTTGATCACGTCGGCGCCCTGCGCCCGCAGCTGGGCGGCGCAATAGGGTCCGGCGATGCCCTGGCTCAGGTCGAGTACGCTCAGTCCGGCGTAGGGGCGTTCGTAGCTATCGTCCATGTTTCAGATTACGCCTTTGGCGGAAAGCGCCTCGACCGTCTGTTGGTCCATGCCCAGCATGCCCTGCAGGATTTCGCGTGTATGCTGGCCCAGTGTCGGAGGCGGCACTTTGTATTCCACCGGTGTTTCGGAAAAGCGCATCGGGCTGGCGACGCTGGGGCAGGGCACGCCCGAGGGAGTGGGAATTTCGACCCTCAAGCCGCGGTGCTGTACCTGCGTATCCTCGAATACCTGTTGCATGTTATTGATCGGGCCACAGGGGACGTTGGCGGCCTCCAGCACGGCGATCCAATCGCGCATGCCACGCTGCTTCATGATTTCAGCGATCAGCGGGATCAGGGTATCCCGATTCACGATGCGCCCCGACATCAGGCGGAAACGCTCGTCGGCGGCCAGTTCGGGACGGCCGGCCAACTTGCAGAAGCTGGCAAACTGGGTGTCGTTGCCGATCGCGAGAATAATATGCCCATCCTTGCACGCAAACACCTGGTAGGGCACGACATTGGGATGCGCATTGCCATAGCGCTTGGGAATATTGCCCGAGACCAGATAGCCGCTGATCTGATTGGCGTTGAACGCAACCATGCAGTCGAGCAGCGCCATGTCGATGAACTGGCCGCCGCCGCCGCGCTCGCAATGGACGATGGCGGCGGTAATTGCCAGGCTCGCATACATGGCAGTGAGTACGTCGGTGATGGCGATGCCGACTTTCTGCGGGCCGCCGCCCGGCAGTTCGTCGCGCTCGCCGGTGATGCTCATCAGCCCGCCCATGCCTTGAAACACAAAATCGTAGCCGGGACGGGGCGCATAGGGACCCGATTGCCCGAACCCGGTGACGGAGCAATAGATCAGGCGCGGATTGATTTCGCGCAGCTGCTCATAGCCCAAGCCGTAGCGCGCCAGTGTGCCGACTTTGTAGTTTTCTATGAGCACGTCGCACTTTGCCGCCAGTTCGCGCACGATGCCCTGGCCTTCCGGCTTGGAGATGTCCAGGGTGATGGATTTCTTGCCGCGGTTGCAGGAGAGGAAATAGGAGGAATCGCGTGTGTCATTTCCATCGCTGTCCTTGAACCAGGGCGGCCCCCAGCCGCGGGTGTCGTCGCCCGCGCCGGGGCGTTCGACCTTGATCACCTCGGCGCCGAGGTCGGCGAGGTTCTGCGCGGCCCAGGGCCCGGCGAGCACACGGGACAGGTCGAGCACACGGATATGCGAGAGCGGGCGGGGCATTGCGACTCCTTGTAGTGTTTATCGGGCTTAGCCCGGCAGATTGAGCACTTGCCGGGCAAGAATATTGCGCTGGATTTCATTGCTGCCGCCATAGATCGAGGTCGGGCGCGCTTTATAGAATGGGGCCAGCACTTCGATGTGCCCGTCGCCCATTTTGACCTTGCCGGCGAGACCACCGCAATCGCCGGCCGTTTCAATGATCAGGTCGGCGATGCGCTGAAAGGTTTCAGTCGCCCAGATTTTCAACAGCGATACTTCGGGCCCCAGCGGTTCACCTCGGCCGACGATGGCCGCGAAGTGCGTGTATATATCGCCCAGGTGGGCGACGTCGAGCTGCAGCTGCGCGAGGCGGTCGCGAAACAGCGCATCCTGTTCCACCCCGCGCGCGCGCGCCACCGCCAGCAACACCTGCAAGCCGTATTCTGGCAGTTTGGGACTGCCGATGTGGATGCGCTCGAAGCCGAGCTGCGATTTGGCCACATTCCAGCCCTGGTTGAGTTCGCCCACCAGGTTGGATGCGGGCGTGCGCACATTCTCGAAGAACACTTCGCAAAATTCGTCGTGGCCGGCAAGGTCGCGTATCGGGCGTACAGTAACGCCCGGCGTTTTAAGGTCGAGCAGCAGAAAGCTGATGCCCATTTGCTTTTTCGCTGTTTTGTCGGTGCGCGCGAGCACGATGATGTGGCTGGCGTCGTGCGCCAGCGTGGTCCAGGTTTTCTGTCCGTTGATAATGAAATCACCGCCTTCCAGCCGCGCTTCGGTGCGCAGGTTGGCGAGATCGGAGCCGGCATTGGGCTCGGAATAGCCCTGGCACCAGATTTCCTCGCAGGCGAGTATCGGTGGCAAATAGCGGCGGCGCTGCGCTTCTGTTCCGAAGCGCATCAGTATCGGTCCGACCATGAGGATGCCGTGATCCTGAAAGCGCGCAATACCCCAGCGCTCCATCTCTTCCAGGAAAATCAGCAGTTTCGAAGGCGACAAGCCCATGCCGCCGTATTCGCGCGGCCAGCCGGGTGCGATCCAGCCTTTGGCGGCCATGCGCAAATACCAGGACTTGTTCTCGGCCCAGCGCAGACGGCGCGGCGGGTAGCGCAATTCGGCAGGGTGATGCGCCTCGACTTCGGCGCGCACCACGGCTCTAAACGCTACATCCGGGAGTGCGTTCCAGTCCTGCTGCTGCGCTATGCCGAAGTTCATGGGAGTGGCGTCAGGCTTGCGTAGCGGCTGCGGTGCGCGCCGGCATTTCCGAGCGCGGCGCAGAGCACCAGCGCGCGGTTGAAGTACAGCCCGAGATCGTATTCATCGGTATAGCCGATGGCGCCGTGCATCTGCAGCGCTTCCTTGCAGATGGCAAGCGCAGCCTGCGAAGCGCGCGCCTTGGCGCTGGATGCGGCGGCAGCGCGCCGCGCCGGAGTGCAGCCCGGCTCGTCCAGCACTGCGACCGCGGCGGTCAGCGTGGCGCGCGTCAGTTCCCGCTGGATATACATGTCGACGGCGCGGTGCTGCAGTGCCTGGAAGCTGCCGATGGGTTTGCCGAACTGCACGCGCGTGCGCAGGTAATCGAGCGTCATCTCCAGCGCGCAGTTCATCAGCCCTAACAGTTCCGCGCTCGTTGCGAGCAGGGCGTGGTCCAGCGCCACGGCGAGCGCGGCGTTCGCCGCCGCGGCCGAGGCGATGCGCGCCCGGACCGGCGCGGCGACCGCGGCGAATTGCAGGTGGGCGCTGGCGCTGCCGTCGGCACGCAGTTCGCTTGCGCGCGAAAGGCCCGGCGCATCGCGCTCAATCCAATACAGTTCCAGCCCGCGCGCCGAACGCGCAGCGACGATGAAGGCGTCCGCGCCCGGCGCTGCGACAAAACGGCTCGCCCCTTGCAGCACGGATTTGCCGCCTTGCTCGCTCAGGTTTGCCGCGCACTGATCGAGAGACAGTCCGCCGCGCTCGTTCTGCCAGGCGAGGCTGGCGATGATTTCGCCGGCCGCGAGCCGCGGCAGCAGGTCCTGCTTCAGCGCGGCGTTGTCCCCGTGCAACAGGGCCAGCGTCGCGGCCACCGCCGAGGCGGAATAAGGCTCCGGATACAGGGCGTGTCCGAGTTGTTCGGCGATGATGGTCATGGCGCCGGCCCCCAGGCCCAATCCGCCGAGTTCTTCCGGGATTAATGCCCCGAGCCAGCCCATCTCGGCCATTTGCTGCCAGACCATGCGCTCGAAGCCAGGGTCGGTTCCGCGCAGTCGGCGCACCCGGGACGCATCGAAGGTGGCAAAATCGGCCGCGCTGTCGCGCAGCATCCTGAGGGTGTCGTCCGTCATCCGCTATCAGCGCGCGACAGTGGCCACGCCGTTGTTGAGCACGATCACGTCGCGCTCGAGCGCGCGCGAACGGAATAATATGCTGCTGCCCCTATCCCACATTTCGGTGCGTATGGTCTCGCCCGGGTATACCGGCGCGGAGAAGCGCAGCGACAATCCGGTCAGCTTCGCGGGATCGTAGCCGCACCAGGTCTTGAGTATTGCGTGACCGGCGACGCCGTAGCTGCACAGGCCGTGCAGGATGGGACGCAGAAATCCCGCGGCCCTGGCCACCGCGGGATCGGCGTGCAAGGGGTTGCGGTCGGCGCACAGGCGATAGATCAGCGCCGCTTGCGGCAGGGTGGGGAAGTCGCAACTGGCGTCAGGTTCGCCCTCGGGCACCGCGGGCGGCGGTGGCGGGGCTGCGTCGCCCTTGCCGAAACCGCCGTCGCCACGGCAGAAGGTAGTGTGCTCTAGCGTCGCGAGCAGCGCGCCGCTCGCCTTGTCGACGATGCTGCGCTCCTGGACCAGCAGCGCGCCCTTGTCCCTGCCCTTGTCAACAATGGCCTTGATGCGCATGCTCCCGGTAACCGTTCCCGCCGCGGCTATGGGCTGGTGGATGTGCAGCGCCTGTTCGCCGTGCACGATTTTCACCCAGTCAATGCCGGTCGCGGGGTTCTTCAGCCAGAAGCCGGGATTGGCCAGCACCACCGGCATGGTCGGCACCGCCTTCAGGCCTTGCTCGTAGACGAACTGCAGTTGCGCTTCGTCCATCGGGTCATGGCCGTAGCCCACGCCCAGAGCGTAAAGGATGCTGTCCTTCTCTGTGTAGGTTTGTTCTATGTCGGGGAAGGGCCAGTTCTTTATTTTGTCGTAGTCGATGGGCATGGTATTTCCGTATTGCGCAATGACTGAAGAAGCGCCGCTTCCAGGCGCCTAAACCGGATCCCAGCTGAACACGTCCTGCGAACGGTCGAGCCCGTAGAAACCCGCCCGCATCGCGGGGATGGCATGTTCGGCTATGCTCTGCGCGGTCCAGCCGCCGTCGCGGTGCACCGAGCGCAGGATGCGCGGCTGGCTCATCAGGAAGATTTCATTGGCGCGCACCGCGAACACCTGGCCGGTGACGTCCTTGCCTGCGTCGCTGCCCAGGTACACCGCCAGGGGCGCGATTTTAACCGCCTCCATGGTCTTGAGTTTGTCCACGCGCGCCTTGGCCTCAGGCGTGTCGGCGGGGATGGAGCCTATCATCCGGCTCCAGGCGAAAGGCGCGATGCAGTTGGAGCGTACTTTGTAGCGCGCCATGTCCATGGCGATCATTTTCGACAGCGCGGTAATGCCCAGCTTGGCGGCGCCATAGTTGGCCTGGCCGATATTGCCTATCAGTCCGGAGGTCGAGGTCATATGCACATAGGAACCCGATTCCTGCTCCTTGAAATAAGTTGCGGCGGCGCGGCTGACGAAGAAGCTGCCGTTCAGGTGTACATCGATCACCGCGCCCCATTCTTCCGGGTTCATTTTGAAAAACATGCGGTCGCGCAGTATGCCGGCGTTGTTGACCACGCAGTCGATGCGGCCGTAGTTGTCTATCGCCGCCTTGATGATCGCATTGGCGCCCATCCAGGTGGACACGCTGTCGGTGTTGGCTACGGCCTCGCCGCCCTGGGCGCGGATTTCATTGACGACTTGTTGCGCCGGGCCGGCGTCCAGGCCCTCACCGCTTACCGACGCGCCGATGTCGTTCACCACCACCTTGGCGCCCTCTGCCGCCATCATCAATGCGAACTCGCGGCCGATGCCGCCGCCGGAGCCGGTTACCACGACCACTTTGTCCTGCATCATTTTTGCCATGCTGTTTACCTCGGAGTAGTTTGTTTGGCTGACTGGATTACCCGATAATTCGCTGCAGACTTGCACTATATGCCCGCCGCGCCGGCGCGGAAACTGGAAATTTCAAATTTTCACATGTGTGAAACAGATCCATCACCGCGGAAACGATTAACTCTGCCGGAAACGCAGGTTTCCCTTCAAATTGGCAGCGCCGAAATCGAATTTGCGACGGACTGCGTGACTAAACCCTGTCTATCGCGAGGGCGTCTTAAGTTATAATTTGCGTTCTGCTATTTCAATCCCCACGGAGCAAGTCGATGAAAGTCCTGGTGACCGTCAAGCGGGTGGTCGATTACAACGTCAAGGTGCGCGTCAAGGCTGACGGCTCGGGCGTCGAGACCGCAAACGTCAAAATGTCCATGAATCCCTTCGATGAAATCGCCGTCGAAGAAGCAGTCCGCCTGAAAGAGGCCGGCGTGGTCAAGGAAATTCTGGTCGTGTCCTGCGGTACCGCGGCGAGTCAGGAGACGCTGCGCACGGCACTCGCTTTGGGCGCCGACCGCGCGATCCTGGTTGAATGCGCCGAAGAACTGCAGCCGCTTGCCGTCGCAAAACTGCTGAAAGCCGTGGTGGACAAGGAAGGCCCGCATTTCGCCATTCTCGGCAAGCAGGCGATCGACGACGACTGCAACCAGACCGGGCAGATGTTGTCCGCGCTGCTGGGTTGGTCGCAGGCCACTTTCGCCTCAAAATTGAAAATCGCCGACGGCAGGGCGGACGTGACGCGCGAAGTCGACGGCGGCCTGGAAACGATTTCAGTCAAGCTGCCGGCGGTGATTACCGCCGATTTGCGCCTCAACGAGCCGCGCTACGTTACTTTGCCCAATATCATGAAAGCGAAGAAAAAACCGCTGGAGACGCTCAAACCCGATGCGCTCGGCGTCGATGTCAGTCCGCGCCTGACGACACTCAAGGTGGAAGAGCCGCCCAAGCGCAAGGCCGGGGTCAAGGTTGCAGACGCAAAAGCGCTGGTCGAAAAACTCCGCAACGAAGCCAAGGTGATCTAAATGTCCATACTCATACTTGCTGATCACGATAATCAAACCATCAGGGGTGCGACGCTCAACACTGTCGCCGCGGCCGCGAAAATCGGCGGCGATATCGTGTTGCTGGTGGCGGGCGGCGGCTGTGCTGCAGCCGCGCAGGCTGCGGCGCAGATTGCCGGGGTAAAAACTGTGCTGGTGGCCGATGCGCCGCAGTACAAAGACGAACTCGCCGAAAGCCTGGCCGCGCTGGTCGTGTCGATTGCGTCCGGCTACAGCCACATCCTCGCTCCTGCGACCAGCTTCGGCAAGAACGTGGCGCCGCGCGTCGCCGCCTTGCTCGACGTGGCGCAGATTTCCGAGATCGTCGCGGTCAATTCGCCGGATACGTTCGTGCGCCCCATTTATGCGGGCACGGCGCTGGCGACGGTGCAGTCCAAGGATGCGATCAAAGTCATCACCGTGCGCGCCACTGGCTTCGATGCGGTTGCGGCCAGCGGCGGTTCTGCCGCAGTGGAGGCGCTGACAGCAGTGGCCGATGCCGGCTTGTCCAGCCTGGTGGGCAGGGAACTGGTCAAATCGGAACGGCCGGAACTGACCGTCGCCAAAGTTATTGTTTCCGGTGGCCGCGGCATGGGGTCGGCGGAAAACTTCAAGCTGCTCGATCCGCTCGCGGACAAGCTCGGCGCGGGCATGGGCGCTTCGCGCGCGGCAGTGGACGCCGGCTTTGTTCCGAACGACTGGCAGGTTGGCCAGACCGGCAAGATCGTGGCCCCGGAACTCTATATCGCGATCGGCATCTCCGGTGCGATCCAGCACATGGCGGGCATGAAAGACAGCCGCGTCATCGTGGCGATCAACAAGGACGAAGAAGCGCCGATCTTTCAGGTGGCCGACTACGGTATCGTCGGGGACTTGTTCAAGGTGGTCCCGGAACTGGTGAAAGAACTGGGATAATGCGGTTCTGGTTGCGTCGGTTCACTGTAGCGGAGTTGCGAGTTTGTGCGGACGAAGGATTGTTTGCACTTGCGCGGACGGCGGCCCGTCCGCGCGGATCACAGATTGTGTGCGGATGAAAAGCCTATCCGCACACAATCGGCGATCTTGGATGAAACCCGATGCCGTGTTTGGTGTTTACCATAACCGTGTTTTCGGTACGGATGGTTTTTATTCGTACCGAAAACACGCTTGGCGCGCGTCCCCCGGGAGGACTTTCCCCTCAAGGGGGATCGAGAGCTTCGCGGCGCAGCGCGCAAAGCCTTTCGTGGCATACGAGAGTAAATATGACGCCATGTATAAGTCAGAGTTCGGTATTCAAGGCAAATCACCATGAGCGATTACGTCGCGCCGCTGAAAGACATGCAGTTCGTGCTGAAGGAACTCGCCGGAATCGATGAAATAGCCGGTCTTCCCGGCTGTGAAGAAGTCAGCGTGGACCTGGTCGACCAGATACTGGAGGAAAGCGGGAAATTCTGCGCCGAGGTGCTGGCGCCGCTGAACCAGCCGGGCGACGCGGAAGGCGCAAAGTGGGACCAGGGCCGGGTCACCATGCCCAAAGGTTTCAAAGCGGCATACAAGCAATTCGTCGACGGCGGATGGAACGCCCTGCAATTCCCGCCTGAATTCGGCGGCCAGGGCCTGCCCAAGCTGGTGGCGACGCCGGTGATGGAAATGGGGAAAGCGGCCAATCTGTCGTTTTCGCTGTGTCCGCTGCTTACCGGCGGCGCGATCGAGGCGCTGCTGCTGCGCGGTTCGGATGCCTTGAAAAAAACCTTTCTGCCGAAAATGGTGGAAGGCATTTGGACCGGCAGCATGAACTTGACCGAGCCGCAGGCGGGATCGGATTTGGCGCTGGTGAAGGCAAAAGCAGTGCGCGAGGGGGATCACTACCGTATCAGCGGGCAGAAAATTTTCATCACCTATGGCGAGCACGACTTGGCCGAGAACATCGTCCATTTGGTGCTGGCGCGCACGCCGGACGCCCCCGAAGGGGTGAAAGGCATATCGCTGTTCATCGTGCCCAAGTTCCTGGTCAATGCGGACGGCAGCCTGGGCAAGCGCAATGATGTGCACTGCGCTTCCATCGAGCACAAGCTCGGCATTCACGCGAGTCCTACCGCAGTGCTGATATTCGGCGAAAAAGACGGTGCGATCGGGCATCTGATCGGCCAGGAAAACCAGGGCCTCGCCTATATGTTCATCATGATGAACGCGGCGCGTTTCGGCGTGGGGCTGGAGGGCGTCGCCATTTCGGACCGCGCGTACCAGTTGGCCTTGTCCTATGCCAAGGAACGCGTGCAGAGCCGCGATCTTGCCGGCGGCGCCAAGCCCGTGCCCATCATCCGCCATCCCGATGTGCGCCGCATGCTGATGAGCATGAAGGCGCGGACCGAGGCGATGCGCGCGCTCGCCTATGTGGTGGCGGCTGCGATGGACATCGCCCGCAGCGATCCGGACCAGGCATTGCGGGCCAAGCATCAGGCCTTCGTCGACATGATGATCCCGGTAGTGAAAGGGTGGAGCACCGAGACTTGCATCGAAGTGGCGTCGACCGGAATCCAGGTGCACGGCGGCATGGGTTACGTCGAGGAAACCGGGGCGGCGCAACTGCTGCGCGATGCGCGCATCACTACCATTTACGAGGGCACCACGGCGATTCAGTCGAACGATCTGGTGGGGCGCAAGCTCGCGCGCGAGGGCGGGGCGACGGCCAAGGAAGTGATCAAGGCGATGCGCGTGGTCGAGGGCGAACTTGCGCAGGCGCAGGGTGAGGACATGGCCGCCATACGCGCCAGTTTCGCCGCCGGCATCAAAGCGGTGGAAGAGAGCGCAAGCTGGATCGTTTCCACCTACGCAGCCGACGTAAAGGCGGTGCACGCCGGCTCGGTGCCGTTTCTGATGCTGATGGGCACAGTTTGCGGTGGCTGGCAGATGGCGCGTGCCGCTCTGGTGGCGCACAAGCGCCTGGCGGCAAGGGAGGGCGACGCCGCGTTCTACCAGGCAAAAATCGCTACTGCGCGCTTTTACGCCGATCACGTGCTGACACAAGCAGCAGGACTGCGTAACACCGTTGTGCGCGGCGCCGCGGGCGTAATGGCGCTCAGCGAAGAACAATTCTGAAAGGGAGTATCCATGGCGACGCAAGAATCCAGGCTCAGCAGATTTCTCGATGAATTCAAGCAGAAGACCTACGAATCCGAGTTCACCAAATTTGCGCGCGAACTCAAGCAGCAAAATCCCCATCTGGAAGCGGAGCAGAGAAAAAGCCGCTCGATCTGGTGGGATCGCCAGCAGGACCTGGAGAGCTTGGAGCGGGCCAGGGAATCCCGCGTCAAACAGCAGGCTTATGTCTACCAGACCAAGGTCTGAGGTTTTTTGATGCGCAGTCTGCTCAGGCGGGCAGGCAGTATCGCCTGCCTCGTCGTCTGTGGCGCCTGCGCCCAGGTCGCACTGATGGCCGTGACGCCCACTTTGGCGGCGTTCGCCCGCCATATCGACGAGGGCACCTCGCGTGAAATCGTCGAACTGGAGCAGAAGCAGGATTGGGCCGGCATGCTCGCTCTGGCGCAAGCGCGTTTGCAGCGCGAGCCGGTTCGCGCTGAATGGTGGTGGCTGCAAGGCTATGCGCTGGCGCGGCTGGCGCAGCACGGCGCGGCGGTCGAGTCCTTCCAGAGGGCGCTGCGCATTAGCCCGGAGGACGAGCAGTCATGGCTTTCGCTGGGACAGAGCCAGACCGCACTGGGTCAGCCGGATTTGGCCGTCAAGGCGTATCGGACAGCGCTGCGTTATCGGCCCGAATCGGCGCAGGTGTATCTGGCGCTCGCCGAACTCCACCAGGAGCAGGGAAAGCCGGACCTGGCGCTCCCCAATTTTCGCGAAAGCGTGCGCTATGACCCGGACCTGGCACAGGCCTGGTATGGCTTGGCCGCCGCTTATCACCTTACCGGGCAGGGCAAACTGAGGGATCAGGCTTTGGAGGGTCTGCGCAAGCGCAATCCGGACGCCGCGGCTCAGTTCGATAAACAGTATTTGTCGAAATAGGCCGCGTATCAGCCGACTGTCAGCCCGTCATCAGCGGAAATCACCGCGCCGTTGATGAATCCGGACTGCTCGAAAGCCAGCAGCAGTACCAGTCCATCCAGGTCCTCGGCTTGGCCGACGCGCCGGCGCGGCAGCATATTCACCAGTTTCTTGCCGGCCTCGGTTTGCCAGTAGTCGCGGTTAATCCCGGTTTCGATATAGCCGGGACAGATGGCGTTGACGTTGACGTTGTAGCGCCCCCATTCATGCCGTTGTGTCCGCATCCAATTGACGGAAAACCATATTTATGGGTACGATGGCTTATTCACTTATTCAAACCAGCCCGGTGATCCATGAAAACCACCCTGGAAATGCCAGATGAGCTGTTCCGCCGCGCCAAGGCTGCGGCTGCCAAGCGTGGCCAATCCTTGAAGCAATTGGTCACCACGGCGCTGGAGCGCGAGCTGACGGGGCCTGCGACCGGGGCTAAATCCTCCAAACGCAGGCAGGCCGAAGTTGAGGCCTCCTTGCGCGAATTCGAAAAGATCTCCAAAGAGATCAGCGCGGCCTGGCCAAAAGGGGTTGGCGCGGTTGAGGCAATTCGAGAGCAGCGGCGCGATCTGTGATCGTCGTCGATGCTTCATTCTGGGTAGCAGCCTTTCTCGCGCAGGACGCGCATCACAACCAGTCCGCACGCTTGTTGCGGCGGATGGTCACCGATGACATGCAGGTATCTTCGCCGACGCTGGCTTTGGTGGAGGTGGCGGGGGCACTCGCGCGCCGCACTGGCAGCCAAGCGCTGGCCGAGTCGGCGATTCGCTACCTTCAGAGGCAGTCATGGCTCACCTTATCGCCGCTTTCCGTGGCCTTCTCGGAAGCTGCCGCGCGCGTCGCGATCACCTGCTCCTTGCGCGGCGCCGACGCCATCTACGTGACTCTGGCGCGCCAGGAAGGCGCTCCCCTCATCGCGCTCGACGATGAGATGCTTAAACGCAGCGCAGCGGCAATTCTGGCTATGACGCCAGGCGAGTGGCTGCGCCAGAACCCCGGTGATCGCCCGTGAGTGAACCCGTACCGAAGCGCGCGAACACGCATCATCACCGCGAGAGGACGGCGTGACCTGGCAAGCGGAAATGGACGAACTGCGCAAGCGCGAGGAACTCGGACGCCGCATGGGCGGGGCGGACAAGGTGAAGCGCCACCGCGAGCAGGGCAAGCTCACGGTGCGCGAGCGCGTTGCGGGCATCCTCGACGCGGGCTCGTTTCACGAAATCGGCGCCATTACCGGCAAGGCGAGCTACAACGAAGCCGGCGAACTCGTCGACATGGTGCCGACCAACCTGGTCATGGGACGCGGCCGCATCGAGGGACGGCCGGTGGTGATTACCGGTGACGATTTCACCGTACGCGGTGGCGCCAATGACGGCGGCCTGCGCGAAAAGCTGGAGCGTGCCGAGATGATGGCCTGGGAATTGCGCCTGCCCATGGTGCGCCTGGTCGACGGCACCGGCGGCGGCGGTTCGGTGAAGAACATCGAGCAGGACGGCCGGACGCAGATTCCGACAATCGCGATCTGGGAGCAGGTGGTGAGGAATATGTCGGCAGTGCCGGTGGTTTCCCTTGCGCTGGGCTCGGTCGCGGGCCTGGGTTCGGCACGGGTCGCGGCGAGCCATTACTCGGTGATGGTGAAAGACACATCGCAGCTGTTTGTTGCGGGGCCGCCGGTGGTGGCGCGGGTGGAGAAGAACTACGAGAAGAACGAACTCGGCGGCAGCGCCATCCACACCCGCAACGGCGCTGTCGACGACGAAGCGGCGAGCGAGGCGGAGGCGTTCGCGCGCGCGCGGCAATTCCTGTCCTATCTGCCGAGTTCGGTGTACGAACTGCCGCCGCGCGGCGATTGCACGGACGATCCCGCGCGCAGCGACCAATGGCTGATCGAGGCAGTACCCAAGGATGCGCGCAAGGTCTACAAAATGCGCGGCATCGTCGAGGCGCTGGTCGATCGCGCTTCGTTTTTCGAGATCGGCAAACTGTGGGGGCGTTCTGTGATTACCGGCTTCGCACGCCTCGCCGGCTGGCCGGTTGCACTCATGGCCAGCGATCCGTATTTTTACGGTGGCGCGTGGACGGCGCAGGCGTCCGAAAAGGTGACGCGCTTCGTCGATCTGGCCGAAACCTTCCACCTGCCGGTGGTGCACCTGGTGGATATCCCGGGCTTTCTCATCGGTCTCGAGGCCGAGCGCAGCGCGACCATACGCTACGGCGTGCGCGCCATGGCTGCGGTGTGCCAGGCGAGCGTGCCCTGGTGCTCGATTATCGTGCGCAAGGTCTTCGGCGTAGCCGGCGCCGCGCATCAGAACTCGGCGCGCTACAACCTGCGCTACGTCTGGCCTTCGGGCGAGTGGGGTTCCCTGCCCATCGCCGGCGGCCTCGAGGCCGCCTACAAGGCCGACATCGAGGCCGCAGCAGATCCGGCGGCGAGAATGGCCGAAATCGAGAAACGCCTGAAGGCGCTCACTTCGCCGTTTCGCAGCGCCGAGTCCTTCATCGTCGAGGAAATCATCGATCCGCGTGACACGCGGCGCCTGCTGTGCGAATTCGCCGAGCTTGCGGCGCCGCTGCGCACACCGGGCAGGACGGCGTTCGGGATGCGGCCGTAGCTTGCCCCCCGTCGCGGGGACATGCAGATAATCTCGGGCATCTCAATTACCGTCGCATGCGACGAAAACCCTTTGCGCGCTTTGCGCGCCAACCGTGTTTTCCGCGCGGATGAAAAGCACATCCGCACGGAAAACACGGTTACGGTTAACACCAAACACAGCGTGGAGGTGTTATCCAAGATCGCCGATTGCGTGCGGATGTGCTTTTCATCCGCACGCAATCGGTGATCCGCGCGGACGGGCCGCCGTCCGCGCAAGCTCTAGCGATGGTTTTTCGCATGCGTAGCACCTGTTTCACATATGCTAAAATATTTTCATGAATGTGAAAACGGCCGGCCGCACGCTGGACTTGTTCGAGGCTTTTGCACGCGAAGGAAAGCCCTTGTCGCTGTCGCAGCTGGCGCGCGCCATCGATGCGCCGGTGTCCTCCTGCTTCGGTATTGTGCGCACGCTGAAGGCGCGCGGCTACCTGTACGAAGTCAAGGCGCGGGCCGGTTACTATCCGACCAATTTACTGTTCGAGCAGGCCCGCGTCATCGCCGGCCACGATCCCCTGGCGGAGCGATTCGTGCCGCTGCTGGAAAAGCTGCGCGACCAGACGGGCGAAACCGTGCTGCTCTCCAAACGCCTGGATCGGCAGGCCTTGTATCTGGTGGTGCTGGACAGCCTGCACAGCATCCGCTACAGCCCGAAGGTGGGCGAGTTCCGGCCGCTGCATGCGAGTGCGAGCGGCAAGGCGCTGCTGGGGAATCTCGCGCCGGCGCTGCGCAGCGAACTGCTAGGCGCAATGAAACTGCCGCGCGTGACTTCGCGCACCATCACCTCGCGCGCCGCCCTGGAAGCCGACCTCGAGCAGGGGCGCTCGCGCGGCTGGTATGTCACGCACGGTGAGACGGTGGCCGATCTGATGGCGGTGGCGGTGCCGGTCGCGATGAACGGCGAAACCTATAGCGTCGCGCTCGCCGGACCGGTGCAGCGCATGGAAGGCGCGCTGAAACGCTATGCGAAACTGCTGGCCGGACTGCGCGCAACGCTGGAGGGCCGCGCATGAACTGGTTGCCGCTGGACGGTATCAAGGTCGCGGATTTTTCCGCGCTGATACCGGGGCCGTTTTGCTCGGCGATACTGTCCGACCTCGGTGCAGATGTGATCAAGATCGAACCGCCCAAGGGCGACTCCGCGCGCAGTCTTTTGCCGGCAATTTTTCATGCGGCCAATCGCAACAAGCGCTCGATTGCGCTTGATCTCAAGCACGCGCAGGCCAAGCCTGTCATCGAGCGCCTGGCGAAATGGGCCGATATTGCGATCGAGTCCAATCGTCCCGGCGTGAGCGCGCGCCTGGGCATCGACTACGCCAGCCTCTCTGCACTTAATCCCAGGCTGATCTATTGCTCGCTTTCAGGTTTTGGGCAGAACGGGCCTTGGCGCGACAAGCCCGGACACGATATCGGCTATGTGGGGGCGAGCGGCGGGCTCTCTTATCCCGGCTCCTGGCTCGGCAAGCCGGCGCGTTCGAGTATACCGATCGCCGACATGCAGGGCGGCAGCTTTGGCACCATCGCCATTCTGGCGGCGCTGCATGAGCGCAACCGCAGCGGACTAGGCACCGAGCTCGACCTCAGCCTGTACGAAGCGAGCCTGTTCTGCGCCGCGCTGCGCCACGGCATAGCAGCGCGCACCGATCCGCGCGCGCATATCTGGCCGGTGAACGACCTGTTTGAAACAGCGGACGGCAGCGTGCTCATTCTCGGCATCGTGGAGCAGCATTTCTGGGACAATTTTCGCAATGCGGTGAAGCAATTGGAACCCGCTGTCATGGATGCGAAGTTCGACACCGATGCGAGCCGGCGCAAGCACGGCGATGAGTTGTCGCGCCTGTTGAAAAAGCTGTTTCTGAACAAGACCGCAAAGCAATGGCATGAACTGCTCGAGCCGCTGGACGTTCCGGCCGAACTGCCGCTGACCCCGGCCGAGGCGAGCCGCACCGGATATGCTGCGGCGCGCGAGGCCGTGGTCGAACTCGATGGCGAGCGCCATGCCCTGTTTCCGCTCTGGGCCAATGGCCGTCGCGGCGGCAAACTCCGGCGCGGCACGCCCGCACTCAACGCCGACGCGGCAGCGGTGTTGCAGGAACTGGGCTTCGTTCAAGCCGAGATTCAGCACATCCTCGCCAGCGCCGCCGCGGCCGGCGCAAAGAGCTGAACATGGATTTCGCTTTCTCCGCAGACCAGCAGGCGATACGCGTCGCGATCGCCAGGATCTGCGCCCAGTTCGACGACGACTACTGGCTGGAAAAAGACCGGACGCACGAGTTCCCGCACGAACTGCATCAGGCATTGGCGCGCGACGGCTGGCTGGGCATCGCGATGCCGGAGGAGTACGGCGGGGCCGGTCTGGGCATCACCGAAGCGGCGGTGATGCTGCAGACCATTACCGAGTCCGGCGCCGGGTTCTCCGGCGCTTCTGCCGTACACATGAACATCTTCGGCCTCAATCCGGTGGTGGTGTTCGGCACCGAAGAACAGAAGCGACGCATGCTGCCCCCGCTGATCGCTGGCAAGGAAAAGGCCTGCTTCGCCGTGACCGAGCCCAATACCGGCCTGGACACGACCCGGCTCAAGACCCGCGCCGTGCGCGAAGGCGGACGCTATATCCTGTCCGGACAGAAGGTATGGATATCCACGGCGCAGGTAGCCGAGAAAATGCTGATCCTGGCGCGCACCACGCCGATCGAAGCCTGCCGCAAACCCGCCGAGGGGCTGTCGCTGTTCTATACCGACCTTGACCGGCGCTATATCGAAGTGCAGGAGATCGACAAAATGGGTCGCGCCGCAGTCGATTCCAATCAGGTGTTTATCGACGCTCTGCCGGTGCCGGTCGAAGACCGCCTTGGCGAGGAAGGCAAGGGCTTCGACTGCATCCTGCATGGCATGAATCCGGAGCGCATTCTCATCGCTTCCGAATCGGTCGGGCTCGGGCGCGCGGCGCGGGCGCGCGCGACGAAGTACGCCAATGAGCGCGTCGTGTTCGATCGGCCCATAGGCAAGAATCAGGGCATTCAGCATCCCCTGGCCGAGTGCTGGATGGAACTGGAGGCGGCCAACCTGATGGTATTCAAGGCGGCGAGCCTGTACGACCGCGGACTGGCCTGCGGCGCCGAAGCCAATGCCGCCAAATACCTTGCCGGTGAAGCCTGCTTCAAGACCTGCCAGCAGGCCTTGATGACCCACGGCGGCTTCGGCTACGCCAAGGAATACCACGTCGAACGCTATTTGCGCGAAAGCCTGGTCGGGCGCATCGCGCCGATCACCCCGCAGCTGATCCTGTGCTTTATCGCCGAGAAGGTTCTCGGTCTGCCCAGATCCTATTGAATTGCCCTGCCCTGTTCCCCGCACGGGGCGGTGGATTGTTTCCTGGCGCCGTTTCGCGCGGATTGTGCTTCCGCGGTTGTTGAGGCTTGATTTGTCACAGACTTCGAAACCTACGCGCACAGCGCTGACCGTATTGGGCGTTTGCGTGTTGCTGAACATGATCGGGCGCGGCACCGCCGAGAGCTATGTCGTGTTCCTGTTGCCGCTGGAACGGGATCTGGGCTGGTCGCGTTCGGAAATGACCAGCGTGTATTCGATCTACCTGCTGGTCAACGGCCTGAGTTCGCCCGTCGTCGGCATGCTGTTCGACCGCTGGGGACCGCGCGCGCTGTTTACCTTCGGCATGGCCTCGCTCGCCGGTGCCTATTTGCTCGCGCCGCAGGTGCAAACGCTGTGGCAGTTCTACGCGACCATCGGCGCAATGACCGGGATCGCCGCCGCCTCCCTGGGCATGGTGCCTTCTTCCAGCCTGATCAGCCGCTGGTTCCGCGAGCGCCTGTCGACGTCGATTTCGGTGACTTTCGCCGGATTCGGCCTGGGTGCGCTGCTCATCGTGCCGGCTGCGCAGTACCTGCTGCAGACCCACAGCTGGCGCGAGAGCTACCAGATCATCGGCAGCGTGCTCCTCGCCTTCGTTCCGCTGGTGTTTTTCCTGCCGTGGAAGCGTTATGGCGAAGGCCATCCGGATTACCTGCAGTTGAAACGCAGCAGCATTGCGCCCGAGCGCGACTGGACCGTGGGCGAGGCGGTGCGAACGCGCATGTTCTGGGCGCTGGTCTGGGTGTTTTTCTTCACCGCGATGGGCATGTTTACCATCATGGTGCAGACGGTGGTTTATCTGGTGGAGCGGGGCTTTTCCCCGATCGTTGCCGCCACCGCATTCGGATTTTCGTCGATGCTGTCGGTCATCGGCGTGCTCGGCACCGGCGCCATCGCCGACCGCATCGGCCCGCGCCGCATCGTCAGCCTGACGTTCGTCGGCAGCATCATCGGCGTGGGCATCCTGCTGCTGATGACCTGGTTTCCCGAGCGCGGCCTGCTGGTTGCCTTCGTGCTCGTTTTCGGGATTTGCCAGGGCGCGCGCGGCCCGATCATTTCGTCGATCAGCACGCGCCTGTTTGCAGGCAGTCATGTGGCCAGCATCTACGGTCTGATTTTTGCGAGCAACGCCGTGGGCGCGGGTCTGGGTTCGCTGTTGGCAGGACTGCTGCACGATTGGACCGGCAGCTACCGGCCGAGTTTCGTGTTTTCCGTATGCGCGCTGTTTATCGCCGCACTGCCGTTCTGGCGCGTGCCGGAATTGCGCGATTTTCGCATGCGCCAGCCGGCGCGTTAGGGTCTGTTGACATGCACCGCGCATGTGCCGAATGTCAACAGACCCTGGGGCTTTGCGCTAAGATTCCTTACAGTTCCAGATGTGGAGGTGGTGATGCAGAAATATCAATTGTACATAGACGGAGAATACGCTGACGCCGCCTCGGGCAAGTGGTTCGACAGTTACAACCCCTACAGCGGCGAGCCTTGGGCGCAGATCGCGCAAGGCAACGCCGATGATGTCGACCGCGCCGTGCGCGCGGCGCAGCGGGCATTCAGTGCAGGGCCGTGGCCGCAACTCACGGCGAGCCAGCGCGGCATGCTGCTGCATAGGCTGGGCGATCTGGTGGCGCGCGACGCGAAAAAACTGGCCGAGACCGAGGTGCGCGACAACGGCAAACTGATTGCCGAAATGCAGGCGCAGCTCAACTACCTCCCGCAGTGGTACTACTACTTCGGCGGCCTGGCCGACAAGATCCAGGGCGCGGT
>CAKKSJ010000034.1 GCA_919902965.1 Burkholderiales bacterium | reverse complement strand
CCGCGTTCGGCGATCTCGCGGTGCACCGCGGCCATGTCGACTTCCTTGGCCTGGGTGATCACCTGCTCCAGAGCCGGCGCAGGCAGCGAGCCCGCCTCGGAGTAGAGAATGACTTTCTCGCGAAACACCATCAGCGTCGGAATGGAACGGATGTTGAACGCACCCGCGACCTCCTGCTCCTCCTCGGTATTGACTTTGGCGAACACCACGTCGGCGTGCTGTTCGGACGCCTGCTCGAAGGTCGGGGCGAAGGCGCGGCAGGGCGCACACCAGGGCGCCCAGAAATCGACGATCACCACATCATTGCCGGTGACGACTTGCTCGAAATTGTCCTTGGTGAGGTCTACGGTGGCCATGCGTTTCTCCCTGTGTGCTGCGGCAAGTATATCAGGACGCAGCGCCCCGCCGACTCAGCCCAGGGCCTGCAGGAACCCCGCAATCGCCCGCCAATATTCCGGCGCATCGGCGATGCTGTCGTGGCCAGCCGGGGAAATTTCGCGCCATTGCCTGGGTCCGCCCCATGCCGCGTACAGACGTTCGGAGTGCGGCCGCGGAATGACGCGGTCCTCGCTCGCGACCAGGCATAGCAGCGGCGTCCTGATTTGCGCTGCGCGCGACAGCGAATCGAAGCGATGCTTGAGCATCAGGGCGATAGGCAGGAAAGGATAGACGCCTCGCGCCACGCTTTCGATGCTGTCGTAGGGCGACACCAGGATCACGCCCGCCACCGGCCGCTGTGCAGCGAGATAGACGGCGACGCCGCTGCCCAGGCTGCGCCCCATCAGCGCGACGCGGCCGCCCTGGGCGCGGCCCGCGGCGTAGTCGTAGATCTGCAAAGCATCGGCAAACAGTTCGATCTCGCCAGGCTTGCCTTCGCTCCCGCCGTAACCGCGGTAATTGATCAGCAGCAATGACCAGCCGGCATACTGGCCTGCGGTCGAAGCGAGCCAGGACACTTCCTCCGCATTGCCACCGAAATAGATCAGGATCGGCGCGGGCGTTCGCGTGGCGCTCGCATGCACCAGCCAGCCGCGCAATTCCGGGCCCTCGTACGTGGAAAGACTGACCGCCTCGATCGCCGCGCCAGTATTGGCTTTCAGCGGATCCTGCGTGAGCGGCTGGGGGAAGAAGATCAGCCGTTCCTGCAGGAAATAGATTAGCACCGGAAAACCCAGCGCGACGCAAGCCGCGAGTTTGAGCCAGTCGAACAGCTTGGCTTTGAGTTTGGCGTTCACCTCAGGCTATCGCCCATTCCTGCGACAGCACTTCCGCCTGCTCCAGTACCGTCAGCGTTGCCTGTTCTTGCTTGTCCGGCGGGTAACCGTATTTGCGCAGAATGCGCTTCACGATGACGCGCAATTGCGCCCGCA
>CAKKSJ010000033.1:738-5892 GCA_919902965.1 Burkholderiales bacterium | reverse complement strand
ACTCGGTCAGGTCTTCGGCCATTTTCTTGGTGAGCGTGGTCACCAGCACGCGCTCTTTCTGTACCACGCGCAGACTGATTTCCGATAGCAAGTCGTCTACCTGGGTGGTGGCCGGGCGCACTTCGATCGAAGGATCGACCAGGCCGGTCGGACGCACCACCTGCTCGACCACCTGGCCGGCGTGCGTGCGCTCGTATTCCGCCGGCGTGGCCGATACAAAGAACGTCTGCTTCATCATGCTCTCGAACTCGTCGAAACGCAGCGGCCGGTTGTCCAGCGCCGAGGGCAGGCGAAAGCCGTAATCGACCAGGTTCTCCTTGCGCGAGCGGTCGCCCTTGTACATGCCGCCGATCTGGCCGATGGTGACGTGGCTCTCATCGATGATCATCAGGGCGTCGTGCGGCAGGTAGTCGATCAGCGTCGGCGGCGGCTCCCCGGCCTTGCGCCCTGACAGGTGGCGCGAATAATTTTCTATGCCTTTGCAAAAACCCATTTCGTTGAGCATCTCCAGGTCGAAGCGGGTGCGCTGCTCAACACGTTGCGCCTCGACCAACTTATTCGCCTTGACGAAAAAATCGACGCGCTCGCGCAGTTCCAGCTTGATCGCCTCGATCGCGCGCAGCGTGGTCTCGCGCGGTGTGACGTAGTGGCTGGAGGGATAGACGGTGAAGCGCGGCACGCGCTGGTGCACGCGTCCGGTGAGCGGGTCGAACACGGACAGGGTCTCGACCTCATCGTCGTTGAGGCTGATGCGGATCGCGGTTTCGGAATGTTCCGCCGGGAATACGTCGAGCACGTCGCCGCGCACGCGGAAGCTGCCGCGCGAGAACTCGAACTCGTTCCTCTGGTACTGCATCGCCGTCAGGCGCGCGATGATGTCGCGCTGCGACAGTTTCTCGCGCTCGCGCAGATGCAGGATCATGCCGTGGTAATCGACCGGATCGCCGATGCCGTAGATGCAGGACACGGTCGCGACGATGATGGTGTCCTTGCGCTCCAGCAGCGACTTGGTCGCCGACAGGCGCATCTGCTCGATGTGCTCGTTGATGCTCGAGTCCTTCTCGATGAACAGGTCGCGCGAGGGCACGTAGGCCTCGGGCTGGTAGTAATCGTAGTAGGAGACGAAATACTCGACCGCGTTCTCGGGGAAGAACTCGCGCATCTCCGAATACAGCTGGGCGGCCAGGGTCTTGTTCGGCGCGATGATGAGCGCAGGCCGGCCCTGGCGCGCGATCACCTGCGCCATGGTGTAGGTCTTGCCCGACCCGGTGACGCCCAGGAGGGTCTGATAGGAGAGCCCGGATTCGACGCCTTCGACCAGCTGGGCGATGGCCTCGGGCTGGTCGCCGGCAGGTTCGAAATGCTGGTGCAGCTTGAACGGGCTGTTGGGAAAAGTGACGATCAAAGGGGTACAATCATGCTTTCAACAAAACGCGAAAGTCTAGCACGATGAACGCCCCACACTCCCCTTCCCTGCTGTCTACCGTTGAAATGGCGCCGCGCGACCCGATCCTGGGCCTGACCGAAGCCTATAACGCTGATAAAAATCCGAAAAAGGTCAATCTCGGCGTCGGTGTCTATACCGGCGACGACGGCAAAGTGCCCTTACTCGACTGCGTCAGCCGCGCCGAGCGCAAGTTGATGGAACAGCCTGCCGCGCGCAACTACCTCCCGATCGACGGCCTCGCCGCCTATGACAAAGCGGTGCAGGCCCTGGTCTTCGGCGCCGACAGCCCGGCGCTGAAGGAAGGCCGTATTCTCACCGTGCAGACGCTGGGTGGCACGGGCGGACTGCGGGTGGGGGCGGATTTCCTGCACCGCACCGCGCCCAATGCTGCGCTGTGGATCAGCGACCCCAGTTGGGAAAACCATCGCGCCGTGTTCGAGAGCGCCGGTTTCAAGGTCAATACCTATGCCTACTACGATGCCAAGACCCGCGGCGTCGATTTCGACGGCATGCTGGCCGCCCTCAAAGCCATACCGGCCGGGGATATCGTGCTGCTGCACGCCTGCTGCCACAACCCGACGGGCGTCGACCTCAGCGAGGCGCAATGGGCAAGCGTGGCCGAGACCATGCTTGCGCGCGGACTGGTGCCCTTCCTTGACATCGCCTATCAGGGATTTGGCGACAGCATCGAAGCGGACGGCATCGCGGTGCGCCTGTTTGCGCAGAGCGGCATGCCGCTGCTGGTAGCGAGCTCGTTTTCGAAATCGTTTTCGCTTTACGGTGAGCGTGTGGGCAGTCTGAACGTGGTTGCCGGAACCAGCGACGAAGCTGCACGCGTCCTGTCGCAGATCAAGCGACTGGTGCGCAGCAACTACTCGAACCCGCCCACCCATGGCAGCAAAATCGTCGCCACTGTGCTGGCCGATGCGGAACTGCGCACACTGTGGGTACAGGAACTCGGGCAAATGCGCGACCGCATCAAGTCCATGCGCAAACTGCTGGTCGAGAAAATCCATGCGCGCGTGCCCGGCGCCGACTACAGCTACATCACGCAGCAGCGCGGCATGTTCTCTTACTCCGGGCTGACCAAGGAGCAAGTGGTGCGCATGCGCGAGGAATTCGCGGTGTATGCGATCGAAAGCGGACGCATATGCGTGGCCGCGCTCAATACCAGGAACGTCGACTACTCTGCGGATGCCATCGCCAAAGTAATCGCCTGATCGCCCTTTGCCCGCGCCGACCCGGGGGCCGGCGCGGCGCACCTGATGGCGTCGACATCTGCCGCGCAGGTGCAATTCGAATTGACCCAGCTTCCCCCAGCCTTTAAAATACGCGGCTTCCTGAACCCGGCTCAACCGGGTTCACTTTTCCCCGATAGCTCAGCTGGTAGAGCGACGGACTGTTAATCCGCAGGTCCCAGGTTCGAGCCCTGGTCGGGGAGCCAGAATTCTCAATTAGCTTTGTTATCGCAGTATCGCGCGCGCAGTTCACGAGCTTGCCGCCGGGTTCCGGCCAGCTCGGAGCATGCGTTTTCCAGTCCTCGGCCGGGCGGTATCTTCCTGCGGCACACTCTGGTACAATGCTCGCTCTCTACTCGGCAGAAAACCTTGGTAACACAATGTTTTCGTGACTGTTTTGCGATAAAAAGCGCTTTTTTCCGGTTTCCGGTTCGGAAAAGGACCTAAGGAACGTGTGGCGCAGAACCCTGTCGAATGTCTATTCCGGTTCTTCTATTTCCTAAGCCAAACGCGACCGGTCGCATTTGCCGTCATGACCTGATTCACCGCATACAGCAGATTTATTTATTGATATAATTCAATAGATTGAACTAATAACATAAACTCATTTCTAGATTAGATGATTGCCGTGTTTCATGGGCCCAGGCAAAGATTTGATCGTTCTTCGGCACCACCTTTATCTTCGCAAGGAGTATTTGAGATGTACGCAGCCCCGATCCTGCAATACCTTAAGAAAAATGGTCAGCAACTCGATCTGGAGATCGCAGCCGCGACCGGGATTCCCCTGCCCAAAGTGCGTCTCTCCCTGTCCGACCTTTCGGCGCGCGGTGAAATATCAAGGTGCAACGTTACACGGTTCAACAATGGCAAAGCAGTCGAAGGGATGCTTTGCCGGATTGCCGGGACCATTCCGCCCAAGACCCCGGGCAGAAAACCCGGTAGCTGAACTTAGCGTACCGGCCGAAGGCAGGAGGCGCTGCGCTTCTTGCCACCCCGGTCGCGAAACGCCAAAGGCGCCACACACACGTGCCAGGCGCCGAGAGGTCCGCCGCCCTCCCGGCTGGAGCGGCACATCAAGTCATAGTCCGGGCAGACGCAGCTCATCGCTGCGGGCCGCGCCTGCGTTCAGCTGCATTAGCAAGGCTCGCTGGATCATCATCCGGCCGCCACCCCGCGCTTCTGCCGCCATGCGGCCCCGTGAATTGCTGCAGCAGCGCTAGTGTACGATAGGAGAACCCGATGTTTGAGTGGCTGAGCAGCCCGGAAGCATGGATAGCCTTGGGCACATTGACCGCGCTGGAAATCGTGCTCGGTATCGATAATATTATTTTCATTTCGATCCTGGTGGGCCGCCTCCCCGTTAACCAGCGCGCTTTTGCGAGGAAAACAGGGCTGGGTCTGGCGATGTTTGCCCGGCTGGCTTTGCTGTTTTCCATATCCTGGGTGATGGGGCTGACCGACCCGTGGTTTGCGATCTTTAGTCAGGAAATCTCCGGGCGCGACGTAGTGCTCATTGCGGGCGGTCTGTTCCTGCTCGCCAAAGCGACCCACGAAATTCATAACAGTCTCGAGGGGGTAGAGGATCAGGGACACATGGTTGTTGCAGCCAGCCTCGGAATGGTGCTGACGCAGATCGCGGTTCTCGATATCGTGTTCTCCCTGGATTCGGTGATAACGGCCGTCGGTCTGGTCGAGCATGTCTCCATCATGGCAATTGCCATTATTCTTGCGGTCGCGGTCATGCTGGCTGCGGCGAAATCGATTGGCGACTTCGTCGACGAGCATCCGACGATCAAAATACTCGCGCTTGCATTTCTGCTTCTCGTCGGCGCCACGCTTATGGCGGAAGGCTTCGATGTGCATGTGCCGAAAGGCTACATTTATTTTGCCATGGCGTTTTCCGTCGCGGTCGAAATGCTCAATCTGCGTATGCGCAAACTTCGCTCGCGGCCGATCAAATTGCGCAAGCAATTGCGTGACGAAGACGAAAGTTAGGCGGGCAGCCAAGCGGGCATTGAACAGCGGCGCACGATTCGGCGCGTCCCCCTTAAGGCTGGCAATCGTTCGGGAAGGTGAATGCTGGGCCTGAGTCTACCCCCGACCGAGCCCTGCCCCGCCGAAATCAGCTTGATCGGCGTTCCAATCGCCGCAGATTGATTTTCCTTTCGCAGCCGTAACAGCGCGCGCGTTGAATGCGAGCGGGTCGATGGCCGCCATGCTACAATTTTGCGCGTATCGGCGGCGGATCACAAAGATTCTTGCCTTGCCGGAACAACAGTTCTGCAATCTAACATCCATGGAGGATTAGGTCATGCAATTCAAATCAGCTCTCGTTGCTGCGGTTATCACTGCTGGCGCACTGATTGTTCCGGCGCAAAGCGCGCATAGCGCCGACAAATTCATTACTGTGGGCACCGGCGGCATCGTCGGCGTCTACTATCCCCTGGGCGGCGCAATCTGCCGCTTCGT
>CAKKSJ010000033.1:0-728 GCA_919902965.1 Burkholderiales bacterium | reverse complement strand
AGGACCACGGTTATCGCTGCACGGTCGAATCTACCGGCGGTTCGGTGTTCAACATCAACGCCGTCATGTCGGGCGACATGGATATCGGCTTTGCCCAGAGCGACACGCAGTTCTACGCCTTGAACGGCCAGGGGCCGTTCAAGGCGAAACAACCCAAGCTGCGCGCGCTATTTTCGGTCTATCCGGAACTGTTCACACTGGTGACCAGGCAGGACGCGAATATCAAGAGCTTCGCCGACCTGAAGGGCAAGCGCATGAACATTGGTGACCCGGGCTCGGGCACGCGCGCGACCACCGAACTGGTGATGGCCGCGACCGGCATCAAGAAAGAAGACCTGCGCCTCGCAACCGAACTGAAGTTCGTCGAGATGGCGCCGGCTCTGTGCGACAACAAGATCGATGCCTTTACCTTCGTCGCCGGCCATCCCAACGCGATCTTCCAGGAAGCCGCCACCACCTGTGCTTCCAGCATCGCCAGCGTTACCGGCCCCGGCATCGACAAGCTGGTGAAGGACAATCCTTTCTACGCCAAGGCGAATATCCCGGGCAAGATGTACAAGGGCACCGACAATCCGCAGGCTTCGTTCGGCGTGCTGGCTACCATGGTGGCGAGCGCGGATTTGCCGGAGCAGACCGCGTATATCATTACCAAAGCACTGTTCGACAATTTCGACGATTTCAAGAAGCTGCATCCGGCGGTGGCCAACATCACCAAGGAGCAGATGCTC
>CAKKSJ010000032.1 GCA_919902965.1 Burkholderiales bacterium | reverse complement strand
TTTCTTCGAACTCTGGGACTAGATTTGCTTCCACGCATTCCGGCGCGCATTAGCCTGGCTCTTGCCGGGTCTATGTTTCTGCTGCCGTTCCTGAACCCGTACCATTTCTTTCCACTGACCAATTTCTATACCGAGTGGCTGGCGCTCGCACTCGGCCTGGCGGCCCTGGCGCCGCTGTCGGTAAAGCGCTTTTGGGACCTGGTGGAAATCCCGATGCTGGCGCTCTGGCTGCTCGGCTTCGCCGCCTTGCTGCTGCTGCAACTCGTGTGGCTGGATATCGCCTATCCGGAACTGTCGCTGTTGGGCGCGCTGTATGTGATTTGGGCGGCATGGCTGGTCTGGCTGGGGCGGGTTCTGGCGAAGTCCTGCGGCATGGAACGGGTGGCCCTGCGGCTGGCCGCGCTGCTGGTACTGGGCGGGCTGCTGAATGCAGCCGCCGCAGTATTGCAGTTTTACGGCATTGACTCCCTGCTCGGCTCCATGATCGCCAGCCTGGGGGCGACCAAGGGCGGGGCCTATGGCAATTTCGGACAGAACAACCATTTCGCCGACTACCTCACGCTCGCGCTGATTTCCGCGCTTTACCTGTGGATCAAGGGGCGCTTGACCGGGCCGGCATTCGTCGCATGCGCCGGAATTTTCCTCTATGCCTTGTCGCTATCGGGCTCGCGCACCACCTGGCTCTATCTGCTCGGAGCGCTTGCGCTCAGCCTCTGGTATCGATCCAGAACGGATACACCCAGGTTGCGCAACGCTGCGCTGGCGATCGCTGTGCTGCTGCCTCTGTTTGCCCTGGTGCAATACGCAATGTCCGCCTATGGCCTGGCGGTCCGGCCTGCGCCGCCGGGCGCACTTTTCGTGCCGGTTACACCGATCGAACGGTTCGCACAGGAAATGGCGCACGGTTTGCTGCCGCAGACCGGCGGTTCGGCCCTGGGCACGCGACTTTATATGTGGCACCAGGCATTGCTGATGTGGTCCAGGTCGCCTTGGCTGGGCGTGGGCTTCGGTCAGTACGCGGGCGTTTTTTTTGAGCAGGCCGCCGAATTGTCGCGCTACCACATATCCCATTACGATCGGAATTCGCATAACGCGCTGACGAATTTGCTCGCCGAAACCGGACTCCTCGGTACGGGCCTGGTCTGCGCAGGTCTGGGCGCCTGGCTGTGGGGCTTGCGCCGGCGTCTGGTGGTGAATGCCGAAACCTGGTGGATGCTCAGTCTGCTATTGGTACTGTTCCTGCACAGCATGGTCGAGTATCCCTTGTGGCATGCAAATTTTCTTGGTGTCGCGGCCATCATGCTCGGCATGGGCAGCGAGCCTTGCATACGCCTGCAGCTCACGAACTTGTCGCGCTTTGCGTTTCCGGTGATGGTGGCAGCCGGCGCTTTTGCGCTGGGCAGCGTGCTCCACGCTTACCGCGACCTGGAACTGGCGATGTACCCGCCCGTGTTGCCGAAGAACCGGCAGGAGATCGTGGAGCGCAATGAGGCTTTGCTTAAACTGCACCGGGACACGCTGCTCGCCCCCTATGTCGAGCTCACCTACGCCGGCATCATCGTCGCCAACCGCCATAATCTTCAGGACAAGCTGGCGCTGAACCGGCGCGTATTGCGCCTGCTGCCAGCGCCTGAACTGGCGTACCGGCAGGTGCTGCTGTTGGGCTTGAATGGCGAGCGCGACGCCGCGCTGCTGCAGCTGGATCGCGCAGCGGCGGTGTTTCCGGAGCGCCTGGAAGGCTTTGCAGTTGAGCTTGAAAAAGCAGCGCTGGACGAGCCCGGCGCGTTGGACGAAATCGCGAAAAAGACCCGGGAAAAGCTAAAGCAGGTTGACAGAAACGGAGGGTAAGTTCAGGATTTGTCTATAAAAGGTGGATTAATGACTGCAATGAGCCCAGTATTGCGCCGCGCCAAGGTCGCGATAGGCGGTTTTTTTGTGTCCATGTATCCAGCCCCCTGTGTTGTTTCGAAGATTCTGATTCCGGTTTGACCGGTCGAGGACGCGTTTATGGCTAGGCCAGAAAAGGTACGCATCGGCAACCTGCTAGTGCAGGGAAAGTTGATTTCGCAGGAGCAACTGGGTCTGGCCCTCGAACAGCAAAAGCGCAGCGGCCGCAAGCTCGGCCGGGTGCTGATCGAAAACGGCTTTGTCACCGAGGAAGCCATCTCCGAGACCTTGGCCAAGCAACTGCGGATACCCTACCTTAACCTCAAGTTCTACAACGTCAATCTTTCGGTGGCGCGCATACTGCCGGAAATGCAGGCGCGGCGTTTTCGCGCCCTGCTGCTGGAGGACAAGACCAGCACCTACCTAGTGGCAATGGCCGATCCCACGGACCTGTTTGCCTATGACGAGATCGTGCGCCTGCTCAAGCGCGATATCGAGCTGGTCCTGGTCAATGAGCACCAGGTGCTCGAAACCATAGACCGCATCTACCGGCGCACCGAGCAGATCACCGATCTTGCGCGCGAATTGGGCGCGGACATTGCAGAGGGAGTGGATTTCGGCGAGCTTTCCGTCGAGCCGGGCGCGGAGGACGCACCGGTGGTAAAACTGCTGCAGACCATGTTCGAGGATGCAGCCCAGGTGAACGCATCCGACGTCCACATCGAGCCGCAGGAGCGCCAGCTGCAAATTCGCTTTCGCATCGACTGCATGCTGCAGTTGCAGACCGAATCCGATAGCAAAATCGCCCCGGCCCTGGTGCAGCGCGTCAAACTCATGTCGGGGCTGGACATCTCCGAAAAACGCCTGCCGCAGGACGGCCGTTTCAATGTGCGCATTGGGGAAAAGCGCATGGACGTGCGCATATCGACCATGCCCACGCAATATGGCGAATCGGTGGCCATGCGCCTGCTCAACCGCAGTACCAATGTTCAGGGCCTGGACGGGTTGGGCATGCCGCCGAAGTTGCTGGCGCGCCTGCAGCAGATTATCCGGCGCAGCACCGGCATGGTGCTCGTGACCGGGCCGACCGGCAGCGGTAAAACCACGACACTCTATGCTGCGCTTAACGAAGTGAACACCATCGACAAGAAGATCATTACCGTAGAGGATCCGATCGAATACCGTTTGGCCGGCTTGAACCAAGTGCAGATCAACGAGAAAATCGACCTGAGCTTCGGGCGCGTGCTGCGTTCTGCTTTGCGCCAGGACCCGGACATTATCCTGGTGGGCGAAATGCGTGATCCGGAAACGGCGCAGATCGGCATGCGTGCCGCGCTCACCGGCCACATGGTGTTCTCCACCCTGCATACGCGCGACGCGGCCAGCACGCCGATCCGCCTGGTCGACATGGGGGCCCCGCGCTACATGGTTGCGTCCTCCCTGCAGGCGGTGATTGCGCAGCGGCTGGTGCGGGTAAATTGCCCCAGTTGCGCCGAGCCCTATCAGCCATCGGAACAGGAAATGCAGTGGTTGGCGGGCGCCCGGCGTGAAGACGGCAAGCCGGCGGAGATGATGCGTGGGCGCGGCTGCCAGTTCTGCCACCTGACCGGCTACGCCGGGCGCACCGGCGTATACGAAATGCTGGAAATGG
>CAKKSJ010000031.1 GCA_919902965.1 Burkholderiales bacterium | reverse complement strand
AGTCGATTGCGCTCACTTTCAGCACGCAACCGCCGCTGATTCCGCACTCGATCGAAGATTTGGACGGGGTCACCCTGCAGGCTAACCCTTGCATCGCTTGCCACGGGCCGGACAGCTACAAGAACGCAGGCGCGCCGAAAATTGCCGACAGCCACCTTAAGGACCACGACGGCAAAACGCTTACTGAGGTTTCGTCGGCACGGTATCAATGTACGGCGTGCCACGTGCCGCAGGTTGACGCCAAACCGCTGGTGCAAAACACCTTCAGAGGCGCGGTCGAGGCAAAGAAAAAGAAATAGCGTGGCTTAACGCTGTCAGCGCGTCGGCATGTTCCTTATGCGCGATTCCGTCAGCGCCACGTCCCAGCCGATCGCGGCCGGAACCGACGCCTCGCGCAGCTCAAGGCATAATCCATTCATGGACCCAACTTCCGACATTTTCAGGGACACGCTGTTCTGGATCGCCGTTGCCGCGGCGACCGGCGTCGCATTGGCGGCGGTCGTCATGCGCCTGCGGCGCGAGCCGAATGCGCCGCGGCGGCAGGTGCGCGGCACGGCTCTGGCAATTGCGCTGGTCGCATCCCTGATAGCATTGGCGGTCTATTTGAAGGCAAGCAGTCCGGATACCTTAGACGCCGAAACCGCGGCTCGGCTGCGTGCCGGGAACGTCGTCAACGGCAGAGCCGAAGCCGACACGCTTGTGCAGCGCTTGAGCGCGCACCTCGAGAAGCAACCGCGCGACGCGAGGGCATGGGCAATTCTCGCGCGGCTGCAGTTTGGGATGGATCATTTCGCCGAGGCCGCGCAGGCCTACGAAAAAGCGTTAGCCCTGCCATCCAAGGTTGCAAACGATGCGGCGGTGTGGTGTGAATACGCCGATGCGCTTGGCATGACACAGGAAGGAAAGCTGGCCGGCAGACCGCGTGAGCTCATCGATCGCGCGCTGGCGCTCAATCCGAATCATCCCAAGGAGTTGGAGATGGCTGGTAGCGCCGAATACGCGCAGGGCGACTACGCTTCGGCGCTACGCTTCTGGCGCCCGCTGCTCGCGGCGCTGCAACCCGGATCGCAGGCGCACGCGGAGCTTGCAGCCGCGATTGCCCGTACCGAACGTCTTGCGGCGACGGCATTTCCGGCGCAGCGGTAATGATGGGCAGAGGTGACAGACGGGCTTCGGGTCGCGCCGTCGATTTGCCGGGGAGGGATTTTGGTGCCGCGTGTCGGGCGCAGCGTTGCCTCTTTGTCCGTATCGGGGTAGATTGCGCTGTGTCCAAAAAACATTCCTCCTCTCACGATCTTGCCGGCGGAGCTCCGCCTGTCCGGGTTTCGATCCGCATCCGCGCGTGCCGCAGCCCAGGCTGCCGCCGCTGAGCTGCGATACGCATCACCATATTTTCGGGCCGTACGCCAGGGATCCAACGCAGCCTGAGCGCAGCTATACGCCGCCGGAGGCGACGCTCGTGGATTACCGCCGCATGTGCAAGGCGCTGGGCATAGAGCGCAGCGTGCTGGTGCACCCCAGCATCTACGGCACCGATCTTTCCTCG
>CAKKSJ010000030.1:3522-4994 GCA_919902965.1 Burkholderiales bacterium | reverse complement strand
CGCCGATGGCGGCGCCCATCTCGCCCGGATGCAGCAATGCGATGGTCTTGTTGCTCATGTCAGTTCCTGCATTGACGCGACGGCTTGAATCGCGTCGCCGCTGTTGCACAGTCCGATTTTGCGCGGACGAGAAACCGTCCGCGCCTGCCTCAGCGCACCGGGATCCCGGCCTCGCCCAGGTCCCAGAAAATGCCCGCCATGATCTGCAGCGCCTCGCGCACTATCGGCGCAAGCAGATGTTCGTTCGGCGCATGCTGCGAGCAGGCTGCGTAGGAATGCGGTATCCATACCGTAGGCAGGCCGAGCACATCGGCGAACACATCGTTCGGCAAAGACCCGCCGAGATTGGGCAGTATCGCCGGCGCAGCGCCGAGCGTGCGCGCGATCGAGGCCGCGGCCCATTTCACCCAGGGGTGATCCGGCGCCAGGCGCGTCGCCGCGAAAAATCCATCGCGCGCCGGCGCCAACTTCACCATGGCGAAACCATTGCGGTCCAGGTGCCGGCGCAGCGCGGGCACGATGTCGGCCGGATCCACGCCGACTACATAGCGCAACTGGCAGTGCGCACTCGCGCGCGGCGGGATCGCATTGACCGGTTTGTCCGGGTTGCCGGTGACAAAGGCGAGCACCTCGAAACTGCACCAGCCGAACACGCGCTCCGCCGGCGTGAGCCCCGGCTCGCCCCAGTCGGCGTCTATGGCCGGCCCGGCCGCGCCGCCCTCGACCACGAGATCGGCGAGCGCCGCGCGTACCGCAGGCGTGAGCGAATCCGGCCGCCACTCGGGCACGCGAATTGCGCCCTTGGCATCGGTGATCGAGGCGAGCGCGTGCGCGAGCACAATGCCCGGATTCCTGAGCAGCCCGCCCCAGTTGCCCGAATGGTGGCCGCCCGCGCGCAGGTCCACGCTGAGATCAAAATTCAGCGCGCCGCGCGTACCCAGGTAAATCGTGGCGCGCTCAGGTGCAAGCCGCGGTCCGTCGGAAGCGATGAGCAAGTCCGCGGCGAAGCGCTGTTTGTTCTGCGCGCACAGCTGCTTGAGCCCGGGTGAGCCGGTTTCCTCGCCGGTTTCGATCAGCAGCTTGACGTTGTAGCCCAGGTGAGCGCGCGTCTTCAGTACCGCTTCCAGCGCGCCCAGATTGATGCTGTGCTGGCCCTTGTTGTCGGCGCTGCCGCGCCCGTACATGCGTTCGCCTTCGCGCTTCAGCACCCAGGGATCCAGCCCTGCGCGCCACTGCTCCTCCTGGCCGCGAATCACATCGCCGTGCCCGTAGCTGAACAGCGTGGTCAGCGCCGCATTCTCGATGCGCTCTGCGTACAGGAACGGCCCGCCCTTGTCCGCAGGATTCGCGAGCACGCTGCAATGAAAACCCAGGCGTTCCAGCCAGGGCTGCATTTCGGCCTCGAGGTAGGCCGATAATTCGGCACCGCGCGCCGGGTTCTGGCTCTCAGTCTTGATCGCCACCCGCCGCGC
>CAKKSJ010000030.1:0-3422 GCA_919902965.1 Burkholderiales bacterium | reverse complement strand
GGGCTGAAGAACATATAGCCTTTCGCCTCCGATATCATCAGCCCCCAGGAAGGCAGGGGCGGTTGCACGCCCAGGCCCAGGAAGGACAGCGCCGCTTCCAGCAGGATCGCGCTGCCCATCTCCAGTGTCGCCACCACGATCAGATGACTGGAGACGTTGGGCAACACCTCGCCCGCGATAATGCGCCAGGTGGGGCAACCGATGGCACGTGCCGCGGTGACATAGTCGAGATTGCGCACCTGCTGCGTGGCGCTGCGCAGCACCACGGCGTAGCGCTCCCATTTCAAAAGACCCAGCACCAGAATCACCATCCACAGCGAACTGCCGACCAGGGCCACCGTAGTGAGCGCGACCAGGATCACCGGCAGCGAAAGGCGCACCGTAATCAGATAGGTCACGACCAGGTCGGTGCGCCCGCCGAAATAACCGGCCACGATGCCGAGCACGGAGCCGATCACGCCCGAGATCAGCACCACCGCGAAACCGATCAACAGCGATATGCGCGAGCCGTAGATCGCCCGCGACAGGTAGTCGCGCCCGAGCATGTCGGTGCCCAGCGGATGGGTCCAGCTTCCGGTTTCGTGCCAGACCGGCGCAATCAGCCGGCGCGCGAGGTCCTGCGCGAACGGGTCATGCGGCGCGAGCCAGGGCGCGGCCAGCGCCATCAGCACGATGAGCAGGAGCACGCCTGCGCCGATCAGCAGGCCCGGGTGGCCGCGCACGCGCCGGCGCAGCAGCTCGCCTGGCGAGGGTCCGGCGAAGGATTCGTCCAGCGTCGCCTCGAAGCTCGCCGCATGATTGCTCATGTGTTCATCCTATGCGGATGCGCGGATCCAGCCAGGCATTGGCCACGTCCGCGAGCAGGGTCAGCACGATGTACACCAGCGAGATCAGCAGCACCACCGCCTGCACCACCGGAAAATCGTTGTGGCTGATCGCTTCCCAGGCGAGATAGCCCAGGCCGTTCAGCGCAAATATGGTTTCGATCACCACCGAGCCGCCGAGCAGGAATCCCAGTTGCACCGCGGCCAGCGCCACCACCGGCGCCACTGCGTTCCGGAGCGCGTGCTTGAACAGCACGCTGGTGTTGCGCAGGCCTTTCGCGCGCGCGGTGCGGATATAGTCGGATTCGAGCACTTCGAGCATGCCCGAGCGCGTCAGGCGCATGATCGCAGGGGTGGCGTAGTAGCCCAGCGCAATCGACGGCAGAATGAAATGCAGCCAGGTGTCGCCGCCGGAAATCGGCAGCCAATGCAGGGTGACGCCGAACAGAAACATCAGCAGCAGCGCGAACCAGAAAGTCGGCATCGCCTGCCCGATCACGGCGATGGTGAGCGTGAGCCGGTCGATCCAGCTGTTGGGCTTCAAGGCCGCGATCACGCCCAGCGGAATCGACAGCACCAGCGCAAAGCCAAGCGCGGACGCACCGAGGATCATGGTGGTGGGCATGCGCTGCAGCACCAGCGCCGCCACCGGCGAGCGGAAGTACAGCGAATCGCCGAAGTCGCCCAGCGCCGCGCGGCCCAGCCACTCGAAGTACTGGACGGCGAGCGGCCGGTCGAAACCGTACTGCGTGCGGATCGCATCGATGGTTTCCGCGGTCGCACCCTCGCCCGCCATGGCCATGGCCACGTCGGTCGAGAGATTGACGAGCAGAAAACACACCAGCGATACCGTCAGCGCAACCAGCAGCGCCAGCACCGCCCGCTTGAGCGCGTATTGCAGCATCGGCGCTCAGGCGTTCGCCGAAACGGTCGCCCCGCTCATTTCCAGCGATATTCCCAGAAGCGCGGGATCTCGTCCGGGTAGGGCTGGAACTCCAGGTCCTTGGAGTAGGCGTAATACACCGGCAGTGAATACATCGGCACCGAGTAGGACTGCTCGGCAATCTTCTTCAGCGCATTCTTGTAGGCAACCTTGCGCACCTCGGCCTTGACCGAAGTATCGCCGGCATCGAGCAGATCGCGCACTTCCGGGTCGCGCGTGACGTCGTCGGCGGCGAACTTGAAATACACCGGCGTGCTAGCGGAGACATCATTCACCGAGAACGAGCCCCAGGTCTGGTGCGCGAAACCGGCCTTGTGCTCGCGGATCGAGTCGCGCATTGCCGCGTACTGCATGTAGCGCAGGTTCGCCCGGATGCCGACCGCGCGCAGGTAACCGATCACCGCCTCGGTCTGGGGCCGCTCGCGGTAGGCGTACAGGTCGATATCGAAGCCGTTCGGATGGCCGGCCTCCTTGAGCAGCGCCTTGGCTTTGGCCGGGTCGTAGTTATAACGCGGCGCACCCTCGTCGGTGCAGCCGAATTGCGTCGGGAAACACTGCGTGTAAATCACCCGCGCCGATTCGCCGACCACGGTTTTGAGCATTGCCTCCCGATTGATCGCATGCGCAATCGCCTTGCGCACGCGTATGTCCTTCAGCACCGGAGTCGGCGTTTTCTCGCCCGAGGCCAGGGTCAGGAACACGATGCGCATGGTCTCCCCCGCCTTGACCCGCAAGCTGGGCACGGTCTTCAGCTGCTGCGCCTGGTCGGGCGGCACGTTGAATATCCAGTCCAGGCCCCCTGCCATCAATTCCGCGGTCTGGGTGTTCTGGTCCGGGACCAGGCGCAGCTCCAGCGTCTCGATCTTGGGCTGCGGCTTGAGGCTCTCCTTGAAATAGCCGGGGTTGCGCTTCATGCGCACCAGCCGCCCCGGCTGGGTGTCGACCACCATATAGGGCCCGGAGCCGACCGGCTTCGCGCTCATGCCCTTGGGGCCGACCTTGGCGTAATACTCGTTCGGGTAGATCACCACCGGGCCGGCCAGATACTCCAGCGCCGCCGGGAACGGTTTTTTAAGATGGATGCGGACCTTGAACTGCTCGACCTTCTCCGCCGATGCGATCCAGTTGACGTTCTGCTGCGTGGTCGACTTGTTCTCCGGCTTGGACACGAAGTTGAGCGTGTAGGCCACGTCGTCGGCGTCGAAACCCTCGCCATTGTGGAATTTCACGCCTTTGCGCAGGTCGAACTCCAGCGTCTTGTCGTCCACCCAGCGCCAGGCGGTCGCGAGCGAAGGCCTGTATTGATTGGTCTTCGGGTCGCGGTAGATCAGCGTGTCCCAGATGTGATGCGCCAGGATCACGCCTATGCGCACATTGTTGAAATAGGCGTCCAGGCTTTCGGGCACCTGGTTGGATGCCCATTTGACCGAGTTGTCGCGCTTGCCGGCTTCCGCCGGCAGGGTGAAGGCGACGGCTGCGGCGAGCAGCGTGACGTGAAGCAGGGTGCGATACCGATACGTTGCCATGATGAAGTTTCTCCTTGATTGACTATACACGTGGCGACTTAAATGGCGCCCTCTGTTGTTGCAGAGTTGCGATGTTGCGCGGACGAAAAACCGTCCGCGCGGATCGTCGATTGCGCACGGATGAAAAGC
>CAKKSJ010000029.1 GCA_919902965.1 Burkholderiales bacterium | reverse complement strand
ACTTACCCGTCGAGCGGGATCGAGACCTTCGGGGCGCATCCCTCATACTCCCCTAAGTCCGGGGCCGTTTCGGTAATTCTGAAAGTGGCCTCTAAGTTACACAAGCACACCAGGGCCTCGTTCGAGGCCCTGGTCGTTTTCGTGGTAAAGCGCAAAGTCCTGTCGGAAAAATCCGGCACCTCGTCCCTCAGTCCGATCAGCAGTCTCGGTCTATACTTCCCGCATGCCCACACCCTCACGTACCTACGTCTACATTTCCAACGGCGCCGACGGCGACATCGGCAGCTATCGCATGCTGGCCGACGGCGCGCTCGAACCCGGCGCGCGCTACAAGGCGGCGGACGCCATCGGTCCTTTGGCCGTCAGCCCGGACCGGCGCTTTCTCTATGCCGCCGTGCGCTCGCAGCCGTACTCGGTGCACGCTTACGCGATTGACCCGGACAGCGGCGCGCTGCAAGCCCTGTCGATCGCGCCGCTGGCGGCGAGCTGCCCCTACATCGCGCTGGACCGCAGCGGGCGTTACCTGTTCGGCGCTTCCTACCATTCGCACCTGATCAGCATCAACGCGGTCGGCGCCGACGGGCAGGTCGCCGCAGCGCCCTTGCAGGTGATTCCGGTGGGGCGCAACGCGCACTCGATCCGCACGGACGAGGGCAACCGCTATGTCTATGTGCCCACGCTGGGCAGCGACCAGGTGTTCCAGTTCAGTTTCGACGCGCACAGCGGCAGGCTGTCATCGAGTACGCCGGCGTTCGCGCAAATGCAGGCGGGCACCGGACCGCGTCATTTCGTCACCTCGGCCGACAACAAATTCCTGTACATGTTGAGCGAGCTGCTGGGCAGCGTCACCACGTTTGCGCTCGACGCGGGCTCCGGCTTGCTGAGCGAAATCAGTTCGGCGTCGGGGCTGCCATCCGGCGCGCACCTCGTGACCGGCGCGCCGCGGGTAGCGGCGGGCGCGGCGGCCACCGCGCCCCCCCGCAATCGTGAGCATGACATCTGGGCCGCCGACATCCACCTGAGACCGGCCTG
>CAKKSJ010000028.1 GCA_919902965.1 Burkholderiales bacterium | reverse complement strand
CTGGCTCTCCCTGATACCGGGGCTGTCGCGAAATCGCGAAATCGCGATTTCGTTGTGGCGGCCTCATAACCAAGGAACACCATGGCCCGTATCACCGTTGACGACTGCATGAAGCTGATTTCGAATCGTTTCGAACTGACGTTGGCTGCGACTTACCGCGCCCGCCAACTGACCAACGGCGCAACGCCGCTGGTCGAGCCGGACAGGGACAAGGTCACCGTCATCGCGTTGCGCGAAATCGCGGCGGGCAAAGTGGGCAAGGAAATGCTTAACCGGGCGAACGCCGCGTAAATAGCGGGCGGGCTTCCCCGCCTACATGCCGCGGCGGAGCTTCCTCCAATCATGAACGCTCTCGCTGAATTCACCGGCAGTCTGGCTCTCTACCTCAAGCCGCCCGACATAGAGCGCATAGAGGAAGCCTACCAATTCAGCGGCAAGGCCCACGAGGGACAGTACCGCGATTCGGGCGAGCCCTATATCTCGCATCCGCTCGCGGTCGCCGGGATACTTGCGGCCTGGCACCTCGATCCGCAGGCCTTGATGGCCGCCCTGCTGCACGACGTCATGGAGGACACCAATGTCTCCAAGGCGGAAATCAGCCGGCGCTTCGGCAAACCGGTCGCTGCGCTTGTCGACGGCCTGTCCAAACTGAACAAGATCGAATCGCAGTCGCAGCAGGACGCGCAGGCGGAGAACTTCCGCAAAATGCTGCTGGCGATGGCGCGCGACGTGCGTGTCATCCTGATCAAGCTGGCCGACCGCCTGCACAATATGCGCACGCTGGGCGCGGTGCCGCCGGCCAAACGCCGCCGCGTATCGCGCGAGACCCTGGAAATTTACGCGCCCATCGCCAACCGGCTGGGACTGAATAACCTCTATCAGGAAATGCAGGAACTCGCGTTCGCGCATCTATATCCGCTGCGCTATCGCGTCCTCGCCAAGGCGACCAAATCGGCGCGCGGCAATCGCCACCAGGTGGTCGGCAATATCCTGAGGGAGATCAAGAATTGCCTGTCCGCGGCCGGCATCGATGCCGAGGTCAGCGGGCGCGAGAAGCACCTGTACAGCATCTACAAGAAAATGCTGGAGAAGAACCTGTCGTTTTCGCAGGTGCTCGACATCTACGGCTTTCGCCTCGTGGTCGGGAATGCGTCGGCGTGCTACCTCGCGCTGGGCGCGCTGCACAGCCTGTACAAACCGGTGCCGGGGAAGTTCAAGGACTATATCGCGATCGCAAAGGTAAACGGCTATCAGGCTTTGCATACGACGCTGATCGGACCGTTTGGCATGCCGCTGGAGATCCAGATTCGCACCCGCGATATGCACCGCGTGGCGGAGGCCGGCGTCGCGGCGCACTGGATGTACAAGAATTCCGATGCCAACATCAACGAACTGCAGCAGAAGACGCACACCTGGCTGCAATCGCTGCTCGACATTCAGAGTGAAAGCGGCGACGCCGCAGAGTTTCTGGAGCACATCAAGGTGGATCTGTTCCCGGAC
This sequence comes from Burkholderiales bacterium, assembly GCA_919902965.1. Classification (GTDB taxonomy): domain Bacteria; phylum Pseudomonadota; class Gammaproteobacteria; order Burkholderiales; family SG8-39; genus 2-12-FULL-64-23. Next base: position 28 of record CAKKSJ010000028.1, on the reverse strand, counting down.
GAGGTCTACGTGTTCACGCCCAAGGGCA
>CAKKSJ010000027.1 GCA_919902965.1 Burkholderiales bacterium | reverse complement strand
TCACATGTTCTTCGGCGAGGCGATCACTTCCGGTTTCGGCAGCCTGATGGCCACGCACCCGCCCCTGCGCGACCGGCTGGAGCGCATCTACGGCCGCCCCGTGGCGATCAGCGAAATCGTGGCGCGCTCCGCGCCTGTCCTGCCGGAGCCTGCCGATGCCGGGGCGGTCAGCGGTTTCGCCGGCGGCAATACATTCGGCCGCAGCGCGGGCGATCGCCGCAGCGCCGGGACCGAAGCCGCGGTGAGAACCGGGGCCAAGGCGGTGATTGCATCCATGGGCGAGCTTTCCACCCGGCATGTCGATTACGCCCATTCCCTGCTCGAGGCGCTGCCGCAACATTCGCGCGAACTTACGCGCGATGCCGCAGGCTCCAGGCACGCGATGTTCGGCCTGGTGTTCGCATCGGGCGGGCCGGCGACGGCCGCGCAGATGGATTTGTTGCGCGCGGGCGGCGAAGACGCGGAGCTAGTGGCAAGGATCGCGGCAGAAGTGCAAGGCCTGGGGAAGCTCGCGCGCCTGCCGCTGATCGCGCTCGCCACGCCGACGCTGAAAAGCCTGGCAGCGGGGGAGCGCGCGGCGTTTCTGCTTCTGCTGCAGCAATTGATTGCCGCCGACCGGCGCATCACGCTGGAGGAATTCGTCGTGGCGACCATGCTCGAAGCGGCGCTGGGCGAGCGCGCCGGGCGCGCGGTGCCGGCGACCTATCGCAAACTCGAGCTGCTCGCCGAAGACGCGCGCCTGGTCCTGTCCCTGGTTGCGCATGCGACCAAGGGCGACGCCGCCGCCTCTTTCGAACACGGCTTGAAGGAACTCGGCATCCCGCTAAAGTTGCTCGAAGCGCGCGCCCTCAGCCTGGTCGCGGTGAAAGCGGCACTCACCCGCTTGAACCAGCTCGCCCTGATGCAAAAGCCGCGCCTGGTGAAAGCGCTGGTGCAATGCGCGCTCGCCGACGGCGAGCTCGGCGTGACCGACGCCGAACTGCTGCGCGCGATTTGCTCTACACTGGATTCGCCGCTGCCGCCTTTTTTCGAGGCGATGCCCTATGCGGCTTGAGAGCGCTCGACGCTGACGCGACCAGGCGCTCATAGGAGAAATCATGGCGAAACGACTGACACCGGCGCTGCAGCAAGTCAAAGCGCTGACTTTCGATGTATTCGGCACTGTGGTCGACTGGCGCGGCAGCATCGGCCGAGAAGGGCGCAAGCTCGGAAAGGCGTTAGGAGTACGTGCGGACTGGACCGCGTTCGCCGATGCCTGGCGCGCCGGCTACCAGCCGGCAATGCAGGAGGTGCGTTCGGGCAAGCTGCCCTGGACCAATATCGACGGACTGCACCGGCGCATCCTCGAGCGCATTCTGGCTGAATCCGGCTTGGAATTGGATGAAGCGCAAAAGGACTGCCTCAACCGCGCCTGGCATCGCCTCGCGCCCTGGCCCGATGCAGTGCGCGGACTCAAGCGACTGAAAAAGGGCTACCTCATCACCACGCTATCCAACGGTAACGTCAGCCTGCTTACCAATATGGCGAAGCACGCCGGCCTGCCCTGGGACTGCGTACTCTCGGCCGAACTGTTCCATCACTACAAACCCGATCCGGAAGCCTATCTGGGCGCGGCCGCCATGCTCGGGCTGGCGCCGCACGAGCTAATGATGGTGGCGGCGCACAAGAACGATTTGCGCGCAGCGCAGAAAGCGGGCCTGCGCGCCGCCTTCGTGCAGCGGCCGCTGGAATTCGGCGATGCGGAGAAGAAGGACCTGAAGCCGGAAAAGGATTTCGACGTCAACGCCGTCGATTTCATCGACCTCGCGGCAAAACTGGGCTTGTAACTGCGGGCATCCGCGTTTGCTCGCCGCTGGAGGCCCCCAATGGGGTTTGGAAAGATCGGGATTATCGATCACGCTACGAAAAATCAAACGTCCGTTTGACCTACATCAAGCGCTGGTGTGACGCACACGGCACTATGCCTTGGTAAAAAATCTGGGCAGGATTTCGCAATTTCGATTGTGGAACTCGTCACGGTCCAGACACGAACCCCGTTTTCCAGCTCTGTGCCTTGACAGTCAAAATCATCGGACACTCGGAAACAAATGAAAGATCTGGAATGGAAGGATGAATACTCGCTTGGGATACCGGCGATAGATCTCCAGCACAAGCGCATCTTCGACTGTATGTTAAGAATCGCACATGGTGCGGCCGATGACGATAGGTTACGTGCCGAAGCTGAAATTATCAGACTGCTCCGCCTGCTTCAGGAACATTTTCTGCTTGAAGAAAGCATGATGCAAATACTCCATTATCCAGACCTTAAGCAGCATATTGCAGAGCATCGGCAGTTTCATTCCGATGTGCACCATCTGGGACAAACATCCCTCATGAAAAAAGGCGGTGTGCCGCGTGAGGCGATCAAGATAGCTCATCAGTGGCTGACAGAGCACATTGCGGAAAGTGACAGGCATTACGTGGAATTCTTTGCCAACGCAACCCACAAGAGCCGCAGAACGAAAAAGCCTGCAATGTAAGCAAGTGCTATCGCTCCCAACAGCCCGCTTTCCTCGATCCAGCTTGAAGGACGAAGGGACCCGGAGTAGCGACGC
>CAKKSJ010000026.1 GCA_919902965.1 Burkholderiales bacterium | reverse complement strand
TCAGCGATGCCGAGGTCGTGGAACTCACGCTCACCGCGAGTTTTTACGTTTGCGTGGCGCGCTTTCTGCAATCGATGGACGTAGATCTGGAAGCGGGGCTGAAGGACGACTGAAACAGCACACAGCGCTGCTCTAGTCCCGGCCGCGCTCCATGCGCTTCTCGATTTGCGCGCGCCACTCCGGCGACAGCTCCGGAACTTCGAGCGCGCGTGACAGGATTTGCGTGGCATCTTTGCTTCCACGCCGCATATAGGCTTCGAACAGGCTCTTTATCGCAACCCGGCCCTGGCCGCGCGCCACCCGCTCCACCGGATCGCCCGCCTCGATCACGCCTACACGCAGCACGCGCAGATAGAAGCCCGTGCGTGCAGATAGCGAGAACAGCTTGGGCACGCTCTCGTCCCCGAGTCGAATGCCGAGCTTGAAACAAGGCACTCTGGGCTGGGTAATCGTAAACAAGGCAGTCCCCACCTGTAGCTGGTCGCCGACACAGCATGCGGATTCATCCAGCCCGGCTATGGTGAGGTTCTCGCCGAACTGGCCGTAGACCATTTCTTCCCGCTTGAGGAGCGCGCGCCAGTAGGCGTAGTGATCGAGCGAATAGGCGTACACCGCCTTGTGCATGCCGCCGTGGTTGGCGAGGTCGGCCTGTCCGTCGCCCGCCAGATTGCAGTACCCGACCTGCGTGGGACCGCTCACCGCTACCTTGAAGATGCCCGTCTTGATTGGGCTTCCGCGGTACTGCACCTCGATCGGTCGCGCCACGTTCACGGATTTCAGCAGCATGGACATTGCTCAACTTCCCCGCAGGGTGCGGCCGCTTCGGGCTCGCGTTCTACCGCTCTGTTCCTGCCCGGCCCACAGGCGAAAGCCGCCCAGGAGTGCATGGCCGTTGTCGCCCAGGCGGGTTTGCGGCGGCAGATTCTTCAGCTTTGCCGCATTGCCCCCGCCGAGCACGATGTAGTCAGGCAACAGCGCCTTGCGAAACTCCTCCACGACCTGCATTGCGACGAGGCGCCATTTCTTTATTCCGAGGCGCTTGCGTCCCTGTTTCCCGACATGGTCTTCGTAGCTACGTCCGCGCGCATAGTGCAAATGACCCAATTCCATCGCCGCGATCGCGCCGTCGACGATCAAGGCCGAGCCCAGGCCCGTCCCCAGGCCGAGAAACAGCATTTTTCCGCCTGCGTAGCCGCCGAGCGCCTGCATCGCCGCATCGTTGATGATCTTTACCGGGCAGCCGAATGCGGCAGCAAAATCGTAGCCGGCCCAGCCCGAGCCCAGGTTATGCGGTTCGACCGCAATCCTGCCGTCGCGGACCACGCCGGGGTAGCCGATCGAAACCGCTGCGTAGCGCCAGCCCCTGGTGATCTGCCGAACCTGGCGCACCATGCTGGCCGGTGTCAGCTGCGGCCCGGATTTGAATTTGACCGGGCTTCGGTGCCCGGTCGCGACGCACTTGACGCTGGAACCGCCAATATCGATCACGAGTATTTTCATTTGCCTGTCCATCTGCATGTTCAATGCCTGGGCAACGCGCCCGCGCAAAGCCGCCGGGCAGTCTCAGCGTTTTCCCTTTTTCCGCTCTTCATGTCCGCCGAATTGCTTGCGCATGGCGGACAGCACGCGGTTGGAAAAATCCGCACCGTCGCGCGAACTGAAGCGCTCGAACAGCGCTGCGCCGAGCACTGGTGCGGGCACGCCTACTTCGATTGCGGCTTCGAGCGTCCAGCGCCCTTCGCCCGAATCCGACACGCGGCCTGCGTAGTTCTTCAGATCAGGACTGTCGAGCAGCGACGCGGCGCTGAGGTCGAGCAGCCACGAACCGATCACGCTGCCGCGGCGCCAGACTTCCGCGATCCCGGGCAGGTCCAGTTCATAGTGGTAATGCTGCGGATTGCGCAGCGGCGCGGTCTCGGCGTCCGCGACGCGGGAACGCTTGCCGGCATTGGCCTGGTGCAGAATATTGAGCCCCTCGGCATAGGCCGCCATGAGGCCGTACTCGATGCCGTTGTGGACCATTTTGACGAAGTGGCCCGCGCCGCTCGGGCCGCAATGCAAATAGCCGTGCTCGGCCGGACCCGGCTTGCCGGTTCTGCCCGGGGTGCGCGGCGCCGCCTTGATGCCGGGCGCGATGCTCCTGAAAATCGGATCGAGCTGCCTGACGGCCTCTTTTTCCCCGCCTATCATCAGGCAGTAGCCGCGCTCGAGACCGAACACCCCGCCGCTGGTGCCGCAATCGACATAATGTATGCCCTTGGGCTTGAGCACTTTCGCCATCGCGACAGCGTCGCGGTAGTAGCTGTTGCCGCCGTCGATGATTATGTCCCCTGCATCCATGCGCGCGGCCAGATTCTCGACGGTCCTGCCGGTGGCGCCGGCGGGAACCATCACCCAGACTGCGCGCGGCCTTGCCAGCTTTGCGAGCAGTGCGTCGATCGAGGCGGCGCCGCGGATGCCGCGGCCGGCGAGCTTTTTCACGGCGGCGGGACGCAGGTCGAAAACGACGCAGCTGTGGCCGTCCTTCGCCAGGCGCCGCGCCATACCGGCGCCCATGCGCCCCAATCCGATCATGCCGAGTTGCATCCAAAGCCTCCTTGCCGAGCACACAGTATATTCCCGCCGCTATCGAATGTTGCCGGGGCGGTCATTTGTCAATTCGGCGTAGTATATTGAGTGCCATGGCTGAACCAATCAAACTCCCCGAAGGCAGGGAAGCAGTGCTGCGGGTACTGCCCATGCCCGCCGACGCCAACCATCACGGCGATATTTTCGGCGGCTGGATCATGGCACAGGTCGACCTTGCCGGCGGCATTCTCGCCGGCCGCCACGCGCGCGGCCGCGTCGCCACGGTGGCGGTGAACGCCTTCCAGTTCAAACAGCCGGTGCAAATCGGCGACCTGCTCTCCTTCTACGCAGACATCGTGCGCGTGGGCAACACTTCGATCACGGTCTACGTCGAGGTATATGCGCAGCGCAACCCCGAGGAAATCGAAGTCGTCAAAGTGACCGAGGCCACGCTCACCTATGTCGCCACCGACCAGAACCGCCGGCCGCGCAAGGTGCAGCCGCTGCCGGCGAAAAGCTGATCTGCTGTTGAATCAACCAAGAAGCAGATTCCCCGGCTTGCGGCCCCGGAATGACGCTTAGCCGTTAGTATGATGCCGCTTTCCTTCTACGCTGGAGTGTTCGTTCCATGAAAGATTTTCAAGACAAGGTAGCCGTCATCACCGGCGGCGCGAGCGGCCTCGGGCGCGCCATGGCCGAGCGTTTCGCGCGCGAGGGCATGCGCATCGTGCTCGCCGACGTCGAACCCAATGCGCTCGCCAAAGCCGAAGCGGAGATGAAAGCGGCCGGCGCGAAGCTCATCAGCGTGCGCACCGACGTCTCCAGGGCAGCCGACGTGCAAGCGCTGGCGCAAAAGACGCTCGCGGCTTTCGGCGCAGTGCATCTGCTGGCCAACAACGCCGGCGTCGCGCCGCTGGGCAACGCCTGGGAGAACAGCGTCGCCGACTGGGAATGGATCCTGGGCGTCAACCTGTGGGGCGTGATCCATGGCCTGCGCGTGTTCACGCCGATCATGCTTGCGCAGAACACCGAGGCACACATCGTCAATACCGCTTCGGTCTCGGGACTGCTTTCGCCGCCGGGTTCGGCCATGTACAACGTCACCAAGCACGCGGTAGTAACGCTCACCGAAACCCTGTACCACGATCTGGCGCTGCAGCAGTCGCGCATCGGCTGTTCGGTGCTGTGCCCGGCCTACGTGCCGAGCGGAATTGTCGACTCGGAACGCAACCGGCCGGCTGCACTGCAGAACCCGGCGCAGGAAAAGAGCGCCGAGCAGCAGGCGCGCGAAGCGCTGCTGCGCAAAGCCGTCACCTCGGGCAAGATTTCGGCCGATGAGGTGGCGCAAAAAGTATTTGAGGCGGTGCGCGATGAGCGCTTTTACATTCTCACCCATCCGCGCATCAAAACCTCGATTCAGTGGCGCATGGAAGATATCCTGCAGGAACGCAAGCCCACCAATCCTATGGGCTGAGCACGCGCCGGCGGCGGCCCGCATTCGGTGCGAGTCGAAATGATGAAAGCCAAACATAGAACATGAGCGGCGGCGTATGTCGTTTCCTGAAGTCGGTTATTGCATTCCGGGCCCGCTCCGCCTATCCTTGTCTTACTTACGTCTTACCGTATTTATCGAGGTCCGCCATGGAAACCACAAAGCTGTCGTCGAAAGGGCAAGTGATCCTGCCCAGATCGGTACGGGACGCCCACAACTGGCCCCCGGGGACCGAGTTCGCGGTGGAAGCTGCCGGGGACGGCGTCCTGCTGCGGCCGCTGAAATCCTTCAAATCCACCACCTTGAAGGAGGTGATCGGATCCACCGGCTATTCCGGCAAAGCGAAATCCCTGGCCGACATGGAGAAAGCCGTTGCCCGCGGCATCAAGGAAAGAAATGCTCGCGGTCGATACTAACCTGGTGGTGAGACTCCTAACCAACGACGAACCCGCACAGGCGAAACGGGCGGCAGCCGCTTTTACCGCAAACGATATCTACATCGCCAAAAGCGTGCTTCTGGAAACCGAGTGGGTGCTGCGCTTCAGTTACAATCTGGACCGGGCGGCCATCCTGAAGGGTATGAGCGCATTGCTCGGCATGGCCACGGTCACCGCGGAGGACAGCGTTCGCGTCACCGCCGCGCTTGACTGGTATCGCGCCGGCATGGATTTCGCCGATGCACTGCATCTTGCCAGCAGCATCGGCAGCGCGCAGCGATTCGGCACTTTCGACGCCAAGATGGCCCGCCGTGCCCGCGCAATCACCCCAATCGAAGTCGCAGTGATTTGACCGCGCTTCCACATACTAACCCGTGCGCGCAGCAAACCCTCTATTCAGTGGCGCTAGGAAGACATCCTGCAGGAGCGCAAGCCCACCAATCCTATTGGCTGAGAGCAAACATGCACGGTTGTGACGGTTGCACCGCCTGCTGCAAGGTGCTGAAGATCGAGGAGCTGAACAAGCCCGCGCACACCTGGTGCGCGCACTGCAGAATCGGCTCAGGCTGCGGCATCTACGCTACGCGGCCCGAATCGTGCCGGGTGTACGAATGCGTCTGGCTGCAAAGCCAGCGCGGCGGCAGGCCCCTCCCCGCGGAGATGCGACCCGACAAGTCGCGCGTCGTCATGGGCGTTACCAACCAGGGCGACGATCTGGTCCTGTACGTCAACCCGGATCGACGCGACGCCTGGAGGCGCGGCGCGACCGGCAAGTTCGTCGCCGAAATGCGCGCGAAGGGCTTCGCCGTCATGGTCGCCTGCGAAGACCAGGTGGAGAAGCTCTAGGCCTAGAGCATGGCGCCCGGTTTTCCGAGCGCCTGCTCGGTGAGTTGGCGTATCAACCAGTCGTAGGCGTCGTCCACCGAGTCGGTGCGATGCACCAGGTTCAGGTCCTCGGCCGAGATGGTGCCATGGCGCACCAGCGCATCGAAGTTGATCACCTCGCGCCAGTAATCCGTGCCGAACAGCACGATGGGCATGCGCTTGGTCATGCGCTTGGTTTGCACCAGGGTCAGGATCTCGAAGAGTTCATCGAGCGTGCCATAACCGCCGGGAAACACGATCACCGCCTTGGCCATGTAGGCAAGCCAGAACTTGCGCATGAAAAAATAATGAAAATGGAACGCGAGTTCGCGTGTCACATGTGTGTTGACGACCTCCTCGCGCGGCAGGGAAATGCTCAGACCGACGTTGCGCCCGTGCGCCTCCGAAGCCCCGCGGTTCGCGGCCTCCATGATGCCCGGCCCGCCTCCGGTGCACACGACGAAGCGCCGCTGCGCCACCGGGTCCAGACCCTTGGACCACTGCGTCAGGCGAAACGCGAGCGCGCGCGCCGCCTCGTACCATAGCGAGCCCGGCGCGATGCGCGCCGAGCCGAAAAACACAATCGTGTCCTCCACGCCTTCGGCCTCGAGGCGGCTTTTCGGCTCGAGATACTCCGCCAGTATGCGCAGCGCGCGCGCCTCCTTGCTGTGGATGAATTCCGGATTTCGATACGCCTTGATCGGTTTCAAAACCAGCCCCTTTCGCGCGGCTTACAAGCCGCCTTGTTGAGTGCGAATTCCCGTCGTCCCGGCCTTACCGGGCGGCGCTCATGCCGCGCGTCTGCCGCTGCCTTCCACGTGCATCACCACCAGACTGCGCGCGGCGACCGTGCAGTCCGTGCCCGCCGCGCGGATCACGGCGTCCGCGGCGCTGGACAATCGCAGACGCCACCGGCCTGCGGGCAACTGAAACTGGACCGGGTACGCCGAACTGTTCACCAGGATCAGCCAGTCGCCCGACAGGCGTATGGTCAGCGCCGCGGCGGTCGTGTCTTCCCATTCCGGCGCCTGCAGAGGCAGGCCCGAGGGTGCCAGCCATTCCACATCGATTACCCCCGCGGCATCGGGCTGCCCGCTCCACCAGCGCCCGGACGCGAGTGCCGGAATCTCGGCACGGATAGACTGCAGTTGCGCCACAAAATCGATCAGATCGGCGTCGGCGTGCTGCCAATCCAGCCAGGTGATGTCGTTGTCCTGGCAATAGGCGTTGTTGTTCCCCCGCTGGCTGCGGCCCAGCTCATCGCCGGCCAGCAGCATGGGCGTCCCCTGCGCAAGCAGCAGCGTGGCCAGCAAGGCTTTGCCCAGCCGCGCGCGCAGCAGGCGCAGCTGCGGGTCGTCGCTCGCACCTTCGACGCCGCAGTTCCAGCTATGGTTATTGTCATGGCCGTCGCGATTGTGTTCCTTGTTGGCCAGATTGTGCTTGTGCTGGTAGCTGGTCAGATCGGCAAGTGTGAAACCGTCATGCGCGGTGATGAAATTCACCGAAGCAGACGGCTCGCGCAAGAGTGCATGAAAGTGGTCGGCCGATGCCGCAAAGCGCAACGCGAACTGCGCGCGACTTGCGCCTGTGCCCAGCCAGTAGCGGCGCATGCTGTCGCGAAACTGGTCGTTCCATTCCCCCCAGGCTGCGGGAAAGCGTCCCAGCTGGTAGCCGCCTTCGCCTATGTCCCAGGGCTCGGCGATGAATTTGCAGCGCGCGAGCAAAGGGTCCTGCGCCAGCGCGGCCCATAGCGGTACGCCCGGGTCGAACGCGCCGCGTACCCGGCCCAGGGTGACGGCCAGATCAAAACGAAAGCCGTCCACGTGACATTCGCCCGCCCAGTAGCGCAGGCTATCCATCACCAGTTGCAGTACACGCGGATGCGCCAGGTTCAGCGCATTGCCGCAGCCGGTCACGTTTTCATAATCGCCGTTCCGGGCCAGGCTGTAATAGCTGGCATTGTCTATGCCGCGCAGCGACAGCGTTGGCCCCTGCGCATCCAGTTCTGCACTGTGGTTGAACACCACATCCAGGATCACTTCGATCCGTGCGGCGTGCAGTGCGCGTACCATTTCTCGAAATTCGTCCAGCGGCGTAATCCCCGCGCGGCCGCTCGCATAGCGCCGTGCAGGCGCAAACCAAGCGATCGGATTGTAGCCCCAATAGTTGCGTAGTCCGTTGTCCTGCAGGCGCGGCTCGTCCAGGAAATGCTGCACGGGCAGGAGTTCGATCGCCGTGACGCCTAGCTTCTTGAGGTGCGCGATCACGGCCGGGTGGGCGATGCCGGCATAGCTCCCGCGCAACTCGGGCGGCACCTGCGGATGCAGGCGCGTCAAGCCCTTTACGTGCGCCTCGTAAATCAGCGTCCCGGCCCAGGGCGTATGCGGATGCACATCGCCCGACCAGTCGAATTTTGCATCGACCACGCTGGCCTTGAGCGCAATGCCGGCGTTGTCGGCCTGATCGGCTTCATGCGGCGCTTCGGCGCGGAACCCCAGGTTGCGCGGGTCGTTCCGATACTCGCCGACCACGGCGCGGGCATACGGATCCAGCAGCAACTTGTTCGCGTTGAAGCGGTGGCCGCGCTCCGGCGCATACGGGCCATGCACACGATAGCCATAGAGCAGGCCCGGCCTGGCGCCTGCCAGGTAGCCGTTCCAGACCCCGTCGCTGCGCGCTGCCAGGCTGTGGCGCGCGATCTCCTGCCGGCCACCGCTATCGAACAGGCATAGCTCGACGCCCTCGGCGTGAGCGGAAAACAAGGCAAAGTTGACGCCGCGGCCGTCGAAGCAAGCCCCCAGCGGGAATGCGGAACCGGGCGGAAGCGGAGTGCTCAAAGAGAGCGCAATAAGCGACTATTACAAGACGGGGGGATCGAGCGCCGGCGTTCTGCGCCCGCGCCCTCAGCTCTTTTTCGCCCGCGCCGCCGCCATCGCCTCGGTAGCAGTCTTGCGGTCGTCGTTCATTTTCCTGAACGCCGGGCGCTCGTTGAGCATTTTCAAGTAAGGCCTCACCGGGGCGCAATCCTCGAGCACATCGCGGCCGAGGACGATCTTGCTCGACAGCGACACCAGCGGCAGATGCACGCCGGCAGCGCAATCGGCGTAGGTGAGGCCCGCGCCGGCGACGTAGGGCGAGAATTTGGCGAGCTGCTTGAATGCGCGCACGCCCTTGGCGAGTTCCTTTTCCACCTGCTGTTTGGTCTCGTCCGAGGCCGTGCCCCCAAAGAATGCCTGCCCATACAGCCGGCGCGCGACCAGCTCCATGTGCAATTCCAAAGTGGTGAGAAGTTCGCGCACCCGCGCGCGCTCCAAGGCGTCTTTCGGGTAGAGCGGCGTCTGCGGGTAACTGTCTTCCAGGTATTCGCAGATTACCTGCGACTCGCACAGGAACTGGCCGTCGACCTCGAGGTAAGGCACCTTGCCCATGGGCGAGCGTTTGCGATATTCCTCATCCTGCGAGGTCGGGCAGTAGACTTCCTCGAACGCAACGCCCTTTTCCAGCAGCGCGACCTTCACCTTGTTGTAATAGTTGCTGACTGCAAATCCGCCCAGCTTCAACATTTTTGATTCCCCCTGTTCGATGGCTTGCGTCTACGCCGTCTTGGCCGACTTGGGCACGCTCATGTGCTTGGACAATTCCAGCTTGGCGATGGCGTTGCGGTGCACCTCGTCCGGGCCGTCTGCAAAGCGCAGGGTGCGCGAATGCGCGTACATCATGGCGAGCGGGAAGTCGTCTGACACGCCGGCGCCGCCGTGGGCCTGCATCGCCCAGTCGATCACCTGCAGCGTCGTATTGGGCGCAAGCACCTTGATCATCGCGATCTCGGCCTTGGCCACCTTGTTGCCCACGGTGTCCATCATGTAGGCGGCGTTCAACACCAGCCAGCGCGTCGAGTCGATCAGGATGCGCGCCTGCGCGATGCGCTCGCGCGTGACGCCCTGCTCCGCGATGGGCCGGCCGAAGGCGACGCGCGCAAGCGAGCGCTTGCACATGAGTTCCAGCGCGCGCTCGGCCACGCCGATCTGGCGCATGCAGTGGTGGATGCGGCCCGGTCCGAGCCGCCCCTGCGCGATCTCGAAGCCGCGGCCCTCGCCGAGCAGGATGTTCGATGCCGGCACGCGCACGTCTTTCATATGGATTTCCATATGGCCGTGCGGCGCGTCATCGTAGCCGAACACCGACAGCGCGCGCACCACCTTGACGCCGGGCGCGTCGGCCGGCACCAGGATCATCGACTGCTGGCTGTGCCGGGGCGCGTCCGGATTGGTCCGTCCCATGACGATATACAGTTTGCAGCGCGGATCGCCACCGCCCGAGGACCACCACTTGCGCCCGTTGATGACATATTCGTCGCCTTTCTTTTCAATGCGGCACTGGATATTGGTGGCATCGCTCGAGGCGACGTCGGGCTCGGTCATCAGGAAGGCCGAACGGATTTCGCCGCGCAACAGCGGCTCCAGCCATTGTTTCTTGTGCGCTTCGCTGCCGTAGCGCTCTATGGTCTCCATGTTGCCGGTGTCCGGCGCCGAGCAGTTGAACACCTCGGCTGCGAAGGAGACGCGGCCCATGATTTCGCACAGCGGCGCGTATTCCAGGTTGGACAAACCCTCGGGGGCGCGCTTGGAATGCGGCAGGAACAGGTTCCACAGCCCGGCGGCGCGCGCCTTGGGCTTCAACTCCTCGACGATTTTGGTCGGGATCCAGGCATTGCCCTGTTTGCGATTCTCCAGGATCTCGGCGTGGAAGCGATGCTCGTTCGGATAGATATGCTCATCCATGAAGGCGATGAGTTTAGCCTGCATGGCCTTGACCTTGTCGGTATATGCGAAATCCATGGCGTGCCTTTCCTAGAATGTAAACAGTGCGGATACGGCCGGATTATTTCCCGGCCGCGATGACTTTTTGCGCATAATCCCAGGCCAGCTTGGCCAGGGGCTGCACGCGCGCACCGGCATCGGCGGCGTGCGCGCTGGCGGCGGTGCCGTCCACCGAGCGCTTCTTGATGCCCTGCAGGATGGCAGCGATGCGGAACATATTATACGAGAGGTAGAAGTCCCAGTTGTCGATGCGCTCGCGCCCGGTGCGCTTGCAATAGGCGGCGACGTAGTCCTGCTCCGCAGGTATCCCCAGCGCCGCCAGATCGAGGCCGCTGATACCGCGGAACTGCCCGGGCGGAATACGCCAGCTCATGCAGTGATAGGAAAAATCCGCAAGCGGATGGCCCAGCGTGGACAATTCCCAGTCGAGGATGGCGAGGACTTTGGGCTCGCTCGGATGGAACAAGAGATTGTCCATGCGATAGTCGCCGTGCACGATCGCAGTTTCGTCGCCCGCCGGAATATTGTTCGGCAGCCAGGCGATCAGATTGTCCATGGCTTCGAGCTTTTCCGTTTCCGAAGCCTGGTACTGCCTGCTCCAGCGCCCGATCTGGCGCGCGAAATAATTGCCCGGCTTGCCGAAATCGGCCAGGCCGATGGCTGCGTAATCGACGCTGTGCAAGGCCGCGATCACCCGGTTCATCTCGGCGTAGATCGCGCCGCGCTCAAGCGCGCTCATGCCGGGCAGCGCCTGGTCCCACAGCACGCGCCCTTCGACGCAGTCCATGATGTAGAACGCGCGGCCGATCACGGCCTCGTCCTCGCATAGCGCATAGGTTCTGGGCACCGGGATGCCGGTCTTGCCGAGCGCGCTGATCACGCGAAATTCACGCTCCACCGCATGTGCGGAGGGCAGCAATTTCGCCGCGGGGCCGGGTTTGGCGCGCATCACATAACGCTTGCCGCCGGCGCAAAGGCGATAAGTCGGATTGGACTGCCCGCCCTTGAACTGCTCGACTTCGAGCACGCCCTTGTACCCGTCCACATGCTCGCGCAGGTAGGATTCCAGGCGGGCGACGTCGAAGCGCTGCTTCTCCGTCACCGGCATGGTGCCGATGAAATGCTCCATCACCACTTCCTCAAATTCATTTGGTTCGCCCGCAATCCTAGCACGGCTGCTACCGCTGACCTGAGCCGCAGGGCAATTTCATGAATACGCGGGCAATTGAACGGGCTGCGCGATATGAGGAAGCAACGTGTTCGCGCCCGTCTGCATCAGCGACGGAAAATCCTTTCCTGCCGAATCAGCGCGCGCCGGTCAAAGCGTCGGCTTGGCGCGAAAATATTCCATCCGGTCGATCGAGTGCAGCTTGATCTCTTTCACGCTCGCGCCCTGCAGCAGCTTTAGCGGCACGTCGGTCCCTGCGGGCCCCAGCGACCAGAGCTTGCGGTAAAACTCAACGTGGCTGCTTACCGGGTCCGCGCCGACGCCGATTACGATATCGCCGCGCCGCACTCCGGCATTGTCCGCCGGCGCCTCCGGCGATACCCGGGTAACGAACAAGCGCCCCTGCACTTCCTCGGTGGCCATGCCCAGCCAGGGCCGAACCGGGCCGGCTGCCCGGCCTTTGGCTATCAGGTCGGCGAGTATCGGTTTGAGCAAATCGATAGGCACGAACATGTTGCCGGGCAGCACCGTGCCCGCCTCCTCGGAGTCGCGCACCAGCAGCGAGCCGACGCCGACCAGCTTGCCCTCGCGGTTGATCAGCGCCGAGCCGGCCCAGGCGAAGTTCGGCGGCGAAACGAAAATCGCGCTGTCCAGAAGGTATTCCCAGCTGCCCGCGAAGGGGCGCGTGGACACCACGTAGGCCAG
>CAKKSJ010000025.1 GCA_919902965.1 Burkholderiales bacterium | reverse complement strand
CAGCCCGCTTTCCTCGATCCAGCTTGAAGGACGAAGGGACCCGGAGTAGCGACGCAATGCGGCTACCGCCAATACCTAGACCTTCCGAAAAATGATGTCCCACACGCCGTGGCCGAGCTTCAGGCCGCGGTTTTCGAATTTTGTCTGCGGCCGGTAGTCCGGACGCGGCGCGAATCCCGGCGCGGTATTGGCAAGCGCAGGCTCAGCGCCGAACACCGTAAGTATCTGTTCGGCGTACTCCTGCCAGTCGGTGGCTGCGTGCAGGTAGGCACCAGGCGCCAGGCGCGAGGCGAGCAACGCGACAAATCCGGGCTGGATCAGGCGGCGCTTGTGATGGCGTTTCTTGGGCCAGGGATCGGGAAAGAAAACATGCGCGCCGGCAAGTGCCGCCGGCGCGATCATGTGCTGCAGCACTTCGACCGCATCGTGCTGGATCAGGCGCAGGTTCGCCAGTTCTTCCTCAGCAATAAGTTTGAGCAGGCTGCCCACGCCAGGCGTGTGCACTTCGATGCCGAGGTAATTGTGCTCGGGGTGCGTTTTCGCGATCAAGGCGGTGGTCTCGCCCATGCCGAAACCGATTTCGAGTATCGTCGCCGCGCTGCGCCCGAAAGCCTGCGCGAAGTCGAGCACGCCCGGCGCATAGGCAATGCCATAGACCGGCAGCAGGGTATCGACCGCGCGCCGCTGCGCGTTGGACACGCGGCCCTGGCGCAGCACGAAACTGCGTATCGGCGGATGCGAAGCTGCGCTCATCGCGGACGACGCTGCCGGGGCTGCGCCCGGCAGACCTCAGGCGGCTTTGCCGATGATGCCGCCGCTGGGCGAGCTGGGCGCGGCCGCATACAGCTTCTTCGGCATGCGCCCGGCCAGATAGGCCTCGCGCCCGGCTTCGACGGCTTTTTTCATTGCCTGTGCCATCAGTACGGGGTTCTTCGCCGCCGCCACCGCGGTGTTCATGAGCACGCCGTCGCAGCCCAGTTCCATCGCAATCGCGGCATCCGAGGCCGTGCCCACGCCGGCGTCGACGATCACCGGCACCTTGGCGTTCTCCAGAATCAGCTGCAGGTTCCAGGGATTGAGTATGCCCATGCCCGAGCCGATCAGCGATGCCAGCGGCATCACCGCGACGCAGCCGATCTGTTCCAGCCGCTTGGCCAGGATGGGATCGTCGCTGCAATACACCATCACCTTGAAACCTTCCTGCACCAGAGTCTCGGCGGCCTTGAGCGTTTCCATCATATTGGGAAACAGGCTCTTCGGGTCGCCCAGCACTTCCAGCTTCACCAGCTCGTGGCCGTCCAGCAACTCGCGCGCGAGGCGCAGTGTGCGCACCGCATCATCCGCCGTGTAGCAGCCGGCGGTGTTGGGCAGGTAGGTGTATTTCGATGGCGGCAGCGCATCCAGCAGCGAGGGCTCGCCCGCGTTCTGGCCGATATTGGTGCGGCGGATCGCCACGGTGACGATCTCGGCGCCGCTCGCTTCCACCGCACGGCGGGTCTCGTCGAAGTCCTTGTACTTGCCGGTGCCGATAAGCAGGCGCGACGCATAGGTTTTGCCGCCGATGACAAAAGGATCGTTCATGTTTGCTCTCGCTCTACTCCGGGTTTGGGTGTAATCGGTTCAGCCGCCGCCGACCGCAACCACGATTTCCAGGCGGTCGCCGTCGGCCAGCGCTGTCTGGGCGAAACGGCTGCGTGGCACGATCTCGCCGTTGCGCTCGACCGCGACGCGCTTGCCGGCGAGTTGCAGGCGCTCAAGCATAGCCGCGATATCGGTGTCGGACTCGAAGCGCTGGGCGGCGCCGTTGACGTTGACTTCGATCACCTTCGCAACCTGGGTAAGAAATCGGATCGGGCGGCGACAAGGCCGCGGAACTACGCTCAATTTTACGCCAGTTGCCGAGGTCGGTCATCATTGAAACGCTTGCGCCCTCGCGTAGCGACAGGATTTCAAACAGAGGGCGGGCGCCGGCCGCGCAGGGCCAGCATCAGCAGCGCCGCCGTGGAAAAGGCCGCGCCGGCGTAAAAAGTGACGCCCGCGCCCAACCGGTCCCATAGCAGGCCCGCGAGCACGCTCGCGACGAGCATCGCGATACCGCTCGCCAGATTAAAGAAGCCGAAGGCGGTGCCGCGCAAATGCGCAGGCGCCGCATTTGCAACCATGGTTGCCAGCAGGCCCTGGGTCATGCCCAGGTGCAGTCCCCACAATGCCACGCCCAGGGCGACCGCGATGAGCCCCTGCGCCTGCGCCAGGACCAGGTCGGCGGCGATCAGCACGATGAGGCCGGCTGCAAGAAGCTTCAGGTGGCTCATGCGGTCCGCAAGTTTTCCCAGCGGATAAGCCGAGAGCGCATAGACCAGGCTCATCACCACCAGCACCAGCGGCGCGTAGCTGTCGGGCAGGCCCTGCTGCTGCGCGCGCAAAATCAGGAAGGCCTCGCTGAAGCGCGCAAGGGTAAACACGCCACCCACTGCCACCACGAACCAATAGGCGCCGCCCATTTCCGCCAGCGTCGCCCATTGAATCGGTGCGGCAGGCTTGCGCCCGGCTGGCGCGCCGGGCTCGTGCACGCCGAACACCAGCAACACCACGGCGATGAAAGCCGGAATCAGGGCGAACCAGAATACGGTCCTGAAATCTCCCGCCCAGATGAGCATCAGCCCGATGCCGAGCAGGGGGCCGAGAAACGCGCCCACGGTATCCAGCGACTGGCGCAGGCCGTAGGCCGCGCCGCGTATCTCGGGCGGCGCCAGATCGGCCACGAGCGCGTCGCGCGGCGCGCCGCGTATACCCTTGCCGATGCGGTCGATGAAGCGCGCCGCAAATACCCAGTTCACTGTGAGCGCCAGCGCGAACAGCGGTTTGGACAGGGCGCCCAGGCCATAGCCGACCACTGCCAGGACCTTGCGCTTCCCGAGGTAGTCGCTGAGAACCCCCGAGAACACCTTGACGATCAGCGCGGTCGCCTCCGCGACGCCCTCGACGACGCCCACGGCGAGGGCGCTTGCGCCCAGGCTGGTGACCATGAACACCGGCAGCAGGCCGTGTATCAGCTCGGAGGAAATGTCCATGAACAGGCTGACGAAACCGAGCATCCACACGCCGCGTGGTATGGCGGGAGAGTTTATCAAACGATGTTTGATCCAGATCAAATTCGAGTATGAGCAGAATATTGTGTTCGCCGCATTATCCGCATAGTATTGGATATCGATAACGATGGACAATACAATAACGCGTGGCGTATTTCTCGCATTTGTGCGCGTACACATTCTGCATCATGCCGTCGAGGGGGCGGTGTTCGGACTCGAGATGATCGAGGAGTTGCGGCGCCACGGCTATTCCATCGGGCCGGGGACGCTGTACCCTATCCTGCACAACCTGGAGAAATCGGGGTGTCTGCGCGCGAAACAGCAAATCGTGATGGGGAAGCGGCGCAAGAACTATGTCGCGACGGCCAAAGGCAAACACACGTTGGAGGTGTTGCGGAAAAAGATACGTGAGATGGTGCGCGAGGTACTAAAGTAGAAAAGAAGCAGAAAACTTCGAATTTTCGTTAGACACTTGCACTGGGAGAAGGAAATGAAACGCCAATCTATTACCCGATTTTTGATGCTGTCTGCGTGTTGTCTCGCGCTGTTCGCGCCTCTGTCGCAAGTCCAGGCGGCAGCCAACATAAAAGGGACCGTGAGCGACGGCTCGAAGCAGCCGATCGCCAAGGCGGCGGTCTATCTCATCCCCGCGGCCGACGTTGTGCAGCTCGGCAAGGCTGCCCCAGTCAATCGCAAGATAAACAGCCCCAACGATGAACCGATGGAGGATACCCTTGCCCCCAACCGCGACAAATACCAGAAGGGGATGACCGACGGCAAGGGTAATTTTTCCATTCCGAAAGTGGCGGACGGCAAGTACTTTGTCTATGTCGAGCCTTCGGACA
>CAKKSJ010000024.1 GCA_919902965.1 Burkholderiales bacterium | reverse complement strand
TGGTCGATGGCGCGCAGGACGCGATCTGGTACATTGGTCGGCCCGGGGATTTGCAGGAAATGACGACCACTGTTGTAGGCCATGGCGGTGTTCCTTGTCGGCAGAATGGGTAGGCGGGAGCGCTTGCGGTTAGCGGTCAATTTTGTATGCAATTTAATCATAATATAGTTATCACAGTCAACAAATTTTTTAATATATTGTTTAGTATGCGATATATTTAAATTGCCCCTATGTTTAACATGGGGTATTATGCATACAAAACAGCCCATGACATGAACCAAGATCTTCAAGATATTGCCGCAAGCGCCAGCCCCGATACGGTAACCGAGCCACGTCTGCTGGCGGCTGAAGTGGTCTCGCGCTTGCGCGACCTGATCATTCAGGGTGAACTCGCGCCTGGAGTGAAACTCAACGAGCGCGTGCTGTGCGAGCGCTTGCGCACTTCGCGCACGCCTGTGCGCGAAGCGATCAAGTATCTCGCTTCCGAAGGCCTGGTCGAGCTCTTGCCCAACCGCGGTGCGATTGTTACGCCGATTACAGCCACGACGGTAAGGGAAAGTTTCGTCGTACTGGGCGCGCTGGAGGCGCTCGCCGGAGAGCTGGCCTGCGTCAACGCGGGCGACGCCGACATTGCCGAGATTCGCGCCCTGCATTACCAGATGTTGGCGCACCACGCCCGCGGCGAACTCGCGGCGTACTTCCGCTGCAACCAGGAGATTCACCTGCGTCTGGTCGAGTGCTCCGGCAATGCCGCCTTGGCCAATACCTACCGCGCTTTGAACGGCCATGTACGCCGCGCGCGCTACATGGCCAATCTGTCGCGCGAGCGCTGGGACCATGCGGTGGAGGAGCACGAGAACATCCTCGATGCGCTAATCCGCCGCGACAGCGCCCTGCTGCCGCGCTTGTTGCGCAGCCACCTCAGCAACAAGATGCAGGTGGTGTTGGAGGCGCTGGGCCAGCAAGCCGCTTGAGTAATGTAGTAATGTAGCAATGTAGCGCGGCGCGCCAGGCAAAGTCAGCGGTCGAAGCGCCGAGTTCATCCCTGACCCCCATTGGCACTGACCCCCATTGGCAAGTCCGTCCGCATCCGCAAGGAGATTTTCTTGAACATCGATATTATTTCCGACGTGGTTTGTCCCTGGTGCTATATCGGCAAACGCCAGATCGAGGCAGCACTTGCGCTGTACGCACAACAAAACCCCGGCGCGGACAAGCCCAGTGTCAGCTGGCGGCCGTTTCAGCTCAATCCGCAGCTGCCCGTCGAGGGCATGAGCCGGCAGGACTATGTGGTGCAGAAATTCGGCGCCGCACGGGCCAAGGACGTCTATGCGCGCGTGGCCGGGGTGGGCGCCGAATACGGTATTGCGTTTGCATTCGAGCGCATCGTCCGTCAGCCCAACACCGTCGCCGCGCACAGCCTGATCGCACTGGCCGGTGCTGCAGGGCAAGCGGCCGGGAGCTTGCAGGACCGGGTCAAGGAAGCATTCTTGCACGCCTACTTTCTCGATGGCGTCGACTTGACCAGGAAGGAAAATCTGCTGGCGATCGCCACCGCCGCGGGACTGGACCGGGTGCAGGCGGAACGATGCCTGGCCGACCCGCAGTCGCGGCTGGCGGTGGAGCAGGAAGACCAGCGCGCGCGCGCGATCGGCGTGGAAGGCGTGCCTTTCTTCATATTCAACGGCAAGCTCGCGGTGTCCGGCGCGCAGGGGCCCGAGGCCCTGCTCGAAGCCATGCGCCAGACCGAAACCGCAACCGCCTGAAGCCCTAATCATCGGCGTACAGGATCCTGTGGATCGCGCACCCAAGCAAATTGCAGCCGTCACTCCGCGTCCGCGCGCGGGCGACGCCGCGCTCGCCGCGCGGCTGCGGCGCGAGATTCGCGGCGAGGTTCTGTTCGACCCGGCGAGCCGCGGCCGCTATTCTACGGATGCATCGATATACCAAATAGAGCCGGTGGGCGTGGTGGTGCCGCAGACCGAAAACGACGCGCGCATCGCCATCCAGATCGCGACCGAGCAGGGCGTGCCCATCCTGCCGCGTGGCGGCGGCACCTCCCAATGCGGGCAGACCGTAGGCGCGGCCCTGGTCATCGACAATTCCAAATACCTGAATCAAGTCCTCGATTTCGACCCGGCTGCGCGCAGGGTCGTGGTGCAGCCGGGCATGGTGCTGGACCAGCTGAACGCCTATCTCAAGCCGCACGGCCTGTGGTTTCCGGTGGATGTCTCCACCAGCGCTCAGGCAACCCTGGGCGGTATGGCAGGAAACAACTCCTGCGGTTCGCGCTCGATACGCTATGGCAATATGGTGCACAACGTGCGTGGCATCGACGCACTGCTCGCCGACGGCTCCGAATTCCACTTCGGCAGTAGCGCCGACATCGCCGGCGCGCCGCCGGCTTATCAGACGCTGGTGGGGCGCGTGCATGCAATTGCGCGGCGCGAGGCGGCTGAGATAGAAGCGCGCTGGCCCAAGGTGCTGCGCAGGGTGCAGGGCTATAACATCGACATGGTGCAGCCCGGGGCGGAGAGCATGCCGCTGGCGCACAACCTCGCGCATCTGCTGGTCGGCTCCGAGGGCACGCTCGCCTATACGCGGCGCCTGCATCTCGATCTTGCGCCGCTCCCCGCACACAAGGCCCTGGGCGTATGCCATTTTCCGAGCTTTCATGCTTCGATGCTGGCGCCGCAACACATAGTCAAACTCGGGCCCACCGCGGTGGAACTGGTGGATCGCACGATGATAGAACTCGCGCGCGGCAATGCGGCGTTCAAGCCCATCGTCAATCGCTTTCTCAAGGGCGACCCGGACGCGATTCTGCTGGTCGAATTCGCCGGCGACGATCGCGGCGAGCAGCTGGCAAAGCTCAAGCAGCTGGTGGATCTCATGGCCGAACTCGGCTTCCCTGGCGGCGTTGTCGAAATCACCGAAGCCGCGTTGCAGAAAGAAGTGTGGGAAGTGAGGAAGGCTGGTCTCAATATCATGATGTCGATGAAGGGCGAGGGCAAGCCGGTCTCCTTTATCGAGGACTGCGCCGTGCCGCTCGAGCACCTTGCCGAATACACCGAAAAACTGACGCAGGTATTCGCCAGGCACGGCACACGCGGCACCTGGTACGCGCACGCCTCGGTCGGCACCCTGCATGTGCGCCCGGTGCTTAACATGAAGGAAGGCGGCGCCAAACAAATGCGCGCCATCGCCGAGGAGGCCTGCGAGCTGGTAAGGCGCTACAAGGGTGCCGCCTACTCGGGCGAGCACGGAGACGGCCTCGCGCGCACGGAGTGGATAGCACCCATCATCGGTGCGCGCCTGATGCGCGCGCTGGAGGAAATCAAGGATTTGTTCGATCCGCGCGGCCTGATGAATCCGGGCAAGATCGTGCGCGGCACGAAGCAGGACGACCGCAGCCTGTTCCGTTTCAAACCCGGCTATGCCGCGCAGCAACTCGATACCGCCCTCGATTGGAGCGAGTGGAATGCGCCCGATGCCGCCGTTCCTCCTGCAGTCACCGATGCCGCCTCCAGCCGGGGATTTATTGCGGCAGTTGAAATGTGCAACAACAACGGCCATTGCCGTAAATTCGATGCCGGCAGCATGTGTCCGTCCTACCGCGCAACCGGCAATGAGCGCGACCTCACCCGCGGTCGCGCCAATACCCTGCGCCTTGCCCTGTCCGGACAATTGGGCGCCGACGCCTTCACCTCGGAAGCAATGCGCGAGGCCATGGATCTGTGCGTGAGTTGCAAAGGCTGCAAGCGCGAATGTCCGACCGGCGTCGACATGGCGAAAATGAAAATCGAGTTTCTGTATCACTACCGGAAACGCCATGGAATTTCACTCAAACACCGCCTGATCGCCTGGATGCCGCGCTACGCGCCCTGGGCCGCGCGTCTGCCGCAACTGGCCAATCTGCGCGATGCAGTGCCCGGCCTGGCCCGAATCAGCGAATTTTTTCTCGGTCTGTCCGCGCAGCGTTCCTTGCCCAAGTGGCGCGGCGATGCCTTCCATCTGGATCCGGTTCATGCGCCGTCCGCTACGGAGGCGGCGCGCGAGGTGGTGCTGCTGGTCGATACCTTCAACAATTATTTCGAGCCCGACAATGCGCGCGCGGCGCGGGCGGTGCTCGAAGCAGCGGGCTATCTTGTGCGTATCGCACGCGCGGCCGACGGAGAAAATGCACGCCCGCTGTGCTGCGGCCGCACTTTCCTCGCCGGCGGCCTGGTGGACGAAGCCCGGGCCGAGGCGCGGCGCACGCTCGCCGCGCTGCGGCCTTATGTCGAGCGCGAGCTTCCCATTATTGGACTCGAGCCTTCCTGTCTGTATACCCTGCGTGACGAATTCAGGTCCATGCTACCCGGCGCCGAGTCCGAAGCGCTGGCCGCGCGGGCCGTGTTGTTCGAGGAATTCCTTGCCACCGAGCAACAGTCCGGCAGACTTAAGCTCGCGCTACACGCGCTGCCGGAGAACAAGGCCCTGCTGCACGGGCATTGTCACCAGAAGGCCTACGGCGCGATGTCATCGGTGGAACAGGTGCTGCGCCTGATTCCGGAGCTGAAAGTAGAAACCGTGGAATCGAGCTGCTGCGGCATGGCCGGCGCTTTCGGTTACGAAGCCGATCACTACGAAGTTTCGATGAAAATGGCCGAGGCGTCCTTGCTGCCGGCACTGCGCAAGGCAGATGCCGAAACGCTGCTCGTCGCCGACGGCACCAGCTGCCGCCATCAAATACACGACGGACTGAATGCAGGCGGGAGTCCGAACGCGGCGCCGCGCGAGGCGGTGCACGTCGCACGGGTATTGGCATGGGCTTTGGCCGCGCCTGCGGGCCGCTAGGCGCCGGGTCTTTGATGCCGGATGACATCGGGCTGCTGCTGCTATTCGCCGGGATCGCCTTCCTCGGCTCGCTGGTCTATGGCATCACCGGCTTCGGCTCGTCGCTGGTGACCATTCCGCTCGCGACCCATTTCGTGCCTTTGCCGTTTGCGCTGGCGGTGTTCGCTCTGATGGATTTGGCCAATGCGCTGCGCATCGGTCTGCAGAATCCGCGCGACGCGATCAAGGACGAGCTATTGCGCATGGTGCCGCTGGTGCTGGCGGGCACCGCCGTCGGCGTGACGGTGCTGGTCAATCTGCCACGCGCGGGCGCGATGCTCGCGCTGGGCGTGTTCGTGCTGCTCTACGCCGGCTACAGCCTGCGGCGCCGCCCCGGCGGTGCAATTGTCGCGACGACCTGGGCGTGCGTCGCCGGATTCGCCGGCGGCATTACCAGTACGCTGTTCGGCGCAGGCGGGCCGGCCTACGCGATTTACCTTTCCCACCGGCCCCTGACCAAGGAACAGTTCCGCGCCACGCTCACGCTTACCATGCTATTCAGCATCGGCATGCGCGTCGTGGCTTTCGCTCTCACCGGCCTGCTGTTAAAGCGGGAGGTCTTGCTCGCTGCCATCGCGGTCCTGCCCGCGGCATTTGCGGGTGTCGGTATCGCATCGCTCCTGTTCCGGCGCATTTCCCACGCGCTGCTGCTGCGATTGGTGGCGCTGTTGCTGCTTGCGACCGGTACTTCGCTTATCCTGCGGGCGCTGGCCTGATTACTCGCTCGTTCTACACTGGAGCCACATGCATAGCATTTCTTTTCGCGATCTGTTCGACCACATCAGCACCGGACGCATGACTTTCAGTAGGCGCGCCGAGACCCTGTCCGGCGAGGAGGTCGAGCTGCGCGGCTATCTCGTCGCCATGCACAGCGACGAGAGACAAATCACCCTCGCGGGCGAAGCGGGCGTATGTCCCGATTGCGCCGACAAACCGGTGGCCTATGTGCACCTGCCAGGCTTCAATCCCGGCGCGCGGCTGTTCAGCCCGCAGGCGGTGCGCCTGAAAGGCAGGCTGTCCTACGGATTCGCCGTCGCGCCCGAAGGCTACGCCACGTTTCTGCGGCTGGAGAACGCGAGCGTTGCGACCGGGCTCAAGCCCGGGCTGCTGTCGGGCAAGCGCAACTGAAGGTCTGCGCGAGCTGGTACCAGTCAGTTACGCTGCCTGGCTGATCGGGCGGCGCTTGCTGACCTGGCCTTGCGGCGATGCTGCAGCTTCGCAATGGCTTTGTCGGCGTCATGCACCCGCCCCGCCTTGATGTCTTCCAGTCCCTTGCGTGCATCTTCGATCAGCAGCAGGTGAATTCGCTCGCGTTCCAGCATATTTACGTCATGCTGTGCGGCGGGCCGTCGCGGTGCCACGAAATGCTGCGTTGCTTCCGGCCGGGCCGCACCAGCTAAAGTTAGGCGTCATCGTCAATGATCTCGTATGCACATAGGTCTTCAACGACAGCAAGAGCTACTGGCGCGACCACCTTCACGCCTATAGAACCTTGCCGGCTCGGCGAGGTCAAGCTCCGCGCCGCGGTGAAGCGAATGGGTCAAGCGAGTTCAGCGCGTAGTCGGGCGAGGACTTCCGGACCAGACACCGGTG
>CAKKSJ010000023.1 GCA_919902965.1 Burkholderiales bacterium | reverse complement strand
CCTGGCGCAGCAGCTTCTGCACGTGGGTGGGCGTGGTCGCCGTGCCCAGCGTCGCGACCGCATATTCGACGCCGTGCTGCGCCAGCGCCACCACGTCCATGTAGCCTTCGACCACCAGCGCGCGGCCGACATCGCGTATCGCCTGGCGCGCCTGCGGCAAGCCGTAGAGCTCGCGCCCTTTCTCGAACAGCGGCGTTTCCGGCGAGTTGAGGTATTTCGGTTCGCCCGCGCCGATCACGCGCCCGCCGAAACCGATGACGAAGCCGCGCTGGTTGACGATGGGAAACATGATGCGGTCGCGGAAGCGGTCGTAGCGTTTGCCTGCGTCGTTCTCGATTACCAGGCCCACTTCCTTGAGGCTCTTGTTTGCGTAATCCGGAAACACGGCTTGCAGGTTTTGCCAGCCGTCGGGCGCATAGCCCATGCCAAAGTGCGCCGCGACCTGCCCCGACAAACCGCGTTGCTTGAGGTACTCGATCGCCTGCGGCGACGCCTTCAATTGCTCGCGGTAATACTGCATCGCGCGTTGCATCAACTCGTACAGATCGGGACCGGTTTCCTCCTGCTTCTTGCCGAAGCGCGGCTCGAATTCCGGCATGCTCATGCCCGCGCCAGCCGCGAGTTCCTTGATCGCGTCGATATAGCCCAATCCGGAATACTCCATCAGGAAGCCGATGGCGTCGCCGTGCGCGCCGCAGCCAAAGCAGTGATAGAACTGCTTGGACGGACTGACGGTGAACGAGGGCGATTTTTCGTTATGAAAAGGGCAGCAGGCGCTGAAATTGGCGCCCGCCTTTTTCAGCTGCATATGGCGCTGAATTATTTCGACGATATCGATGCGATTGAGTAAATCGCGCTTAAAAGAGTCAGGAATCACGCGTGCTTGGGATCTGGGTCGGGGGCCTGAGGAAGCTTCCCCCGGCATCCCCCGGGGAATATCTTTTCTTTATAGGCCATTTCGGCCGGAACGCAAGCCGAAGGCGGGCCGGTGCGGGAGCGAATTCGTTCCCGCGGGAGTCCTGCTAGCTGCCCAGTTTCGCCTTCACCAGGGCCGACACCTTGGCCATATCAGCGCGGCCGGCCAGTTTGGGTTTGAGCAGCGCCATCACCTTGCCCATGTCTTGCATCGCTTTGGCGCCCGTGGCGGCGACTGCGGCGACTACTTCGCCTGCGATTTCCGCGTCGGTGAGCTGCTGCGGCATATAGCCCGAGAGAATGCCGATTTCGAATTTTTCCACATCGGCCAGATCCTGGCGACCGCCCGCCTCGTATTGGCTCACCGAGTCGCGCCGCTGTTTTAGCATTTTTTCGATGATGGCGAGGATGTCTGCATCCGACAATTCAATGCGCTCGTCCACCTCGCGCTGCTTCATTGCCGCGAGGAGCAGGCGGATCGCCGACAGGCGTGCCGCATCCCTGGCGCGCATGGCGGACTTCATGTCTTCGGTGATTTTTGCCTTGAGCGACATTGGCGCAGCGGCGAGCGTCCGGTTATTCGGCGACGGACAGGCCCGCGACCGGCTATCCGGCAGGGCTTAGAACAGTTTGGGCGGGAGTTGCTGGCTGCGGATGCGCTTGTAGTGGCGCTTGACCGCAGCGGCGAGCTTGCGCTTGCGCTCGGCGGTGGGCTTTTCGTAGAACTCTCGTGCGCGCAGTTCGGTCAGCAGCCCGGTTTTCTCGATGGTGCGTTTGAACCGGCGCAGCGCCACTTCAAACGGCTCGTTTTCCTTGACTCTCACGGTAGGCATTAATACTCCGGCTTGGACTGGGGCGGAAAACCGTGAATTATATCAGCACTCGCCAAGACCGGACAAGGACTCATTCAGCCGGGACTCATTCAGCCGGGCGCGGGTGTTGTCCTGCTTAGCCACGCCCGGGGCGGGCCGGGCTGGCTCGTGGTCTGGAGTCGCGTATCATAGCGGGCAGCAACCCGCAGCTTTCCCCAAATAGTGAATACTAGCGCATTGACCCCCGCCCCATGCTGATCCTGGGCATAGAAACCTCCTGCGACGAAACCGGCATCGCGCTGTATGACAGTCAGCGCGGCCTGCTCGCGCACGCCCTGCATACACAGATTGCGATGCACCAGGAGTATGGCGGCGTGGTGCCCGAACTTGCTTCGCGTGACCACATCCGGCGCGTGCTGCCGCTGGTCCGCCAGGTAATGCGCCAGGCTGGTGCCCGGTTCGATGACCTCGATGCCCTTGCCTATACCCAGGGGCCGGGGCTGGCCGGGGCGCTGCTGGTCGGCACCAGCGTGGCCAATGCGCTCGCCTTTGCTCTGGGCATTCCGGCGCTGGGCATCCACCATCTCGAAGGCCATTTGCTCTCGCCGCTGCTTGCGAACAATCCACCGGGATTTCCGTTTGTCGCGCTGCTGGTCTCGGGCGGGCATACGCAGCTGATGCGCGTCGCTGCCGTGGGTGAATACGCGCTGCTGGGCGAAACCGTGGACGATGCCGCGGGCGAAGCCTTCGACAAGACGGCAAGCCTGCTCGGCTTTGCTTATCCGGGCGGGCCGGCGCTGGCGCAGCTCGCCGGACAGGGCAGGGCGGACCGGTACAGGTTGCCGCGACCCATGCTCGAGCAAATGCACAAGACAGGCAATCTGGATTTTTCTTTCAGCGGTTTGAAGACCGCGGTACTGCTGCTGGTGCGCAAAGAGGCGCCCGATGCCGCAGGCAAGGCCGATGTCGCCGCCTCTTTCCAGGAAGCGATCGTCGATGTGCTGGTAGCAAAATCACTTTACGCGCTGGAGCAGACCGGCCTCAATCAACTGGTGGTCGCCGGCGGCGTCGGTGCCAACCGGCGCCTGCGTGAACGCCTGGACTTCGAGGCCGCCGCGCAAGGCTGTACGGTGTTCTATCCTGAATTCGAGTTCTGCACCGACAACGGCGCGATGATTGCCCTGGCCGGCGGCCTGCGATTGGGTGCCGGCATCGCGAAAAGTCCTCCCGGAGAGCACGCGAAAGTGCCGGGACCGGATCCCAGCTACGCTTTCACCGTAAAACCGCGTTGGGATTTGTCGGCCGCGATGTTGTAGAAGACGGCGATATCAAGCGCTATCGAACCGACTGGCCAACGATTCTTTTCGCTTCCTGATGCCCTTGCTCCGCGGCGCGCTGATAATAACGAAATGCCTCATCCAGGTTGCGCGCGACGCCGCGCGCTTCTTCGTACATGAAGCCGACGTTGTACAGGGCCGTGGGTTCTCCCTGTTCGGCCGCCTTGCTATACCAGGCGAACGCCTCCTTGTAATCGCGTGTCACGCCCAGGCCTTCGTTGTAGAGATAGCCGATATTGTTCTGCGCCGTCGCGTTTCCGCGCTCGGCCGACTTTCGGTACCAGGCCAGCGCGCTGCCGTAGTCGCGCGCCACACCCAGGCCCTGCTGGTATAGCCAGCCGAGGAAAAGCTGGCCTAGGGGGTCGCCGCCCGCGGCGGATTTTTCGTAGTGCCGGCGCGCCGCGTCCAAGTCGCGCGCCACGCCGAGTCCCTGCTGGAATAGTTGTCCGAGCATGGCTTCCGCTTCCAGTTCGCCCTGTACAGCGGCTTTCTCGTACCAAGTCTTCGCTTCGGCCAAATCGCGCTCGACGCCTTGCCCGGTCTGGTAGTGCCAGCCGATGGCACGCAAAGCGGGCGCATAGCCTTTTTCGGCAGCGCTGCGGTAGAGTTCCAGCGCGCGCTGGGCGTTACGTGGCACGCCGATGCCGCCGGCATAGAGGAAGGCGAGGTTGTACTGAGCCGCAGGGAGTTCCTGGTCTGCGGCGCGCTCGAACCACTCTTTTGCCAGCGCAGGGCTCTTGCCGGTGCCCTCACCCTTGAAGTAGAGCCAGCCGAGATTATTTGCCGCGGGCGCAAATCCCGCTTCGGCCGCCTGGCGATACCACAGGCGCGCCTTGACGTAATCCTGTTCCACGCCCAGCGCTTCCTGATACATATGCCCGATCAGGTTCATCGCCTGGGTCTGGCCCTTCGCAGCGGCTTTTTTCAGCCATTCCAGGGCAAGCGCGAAATTTCGCTGGACGATCAAGCCATCGTAGTAAATCTTTCCAACATGGACCTGCGCGTCGGCCTCGCCCGCGCGCGCAAGATCGAGCAGTTTGACAATAGCCGCTCGATCGCCTTCGGCGGCGCCTCGCGCGAGCGCCTTGGTCTCCTCGCCGGGCCCCGCCAAGCTCGCTGCGGGGTATGCGGCGAACAGCAGCGCGAGCAGAAACGGACCCAGGCGGTTTAGGTTCATTGGAATCAGCGAGCGCTCCGCTCCCCGCTGTCGGCGCGCGCCTTCGGTGTCGAAGACGGTTTGCTGTCGGCGGGTTTCGCGCGCTTCGGCGGCTCTTTATAGTTGTCCAGCTTGCCGATAAACGCTTCGATCTTGTCGACCGGAAGCAAGATACGCGCACGCGGGCCCTTGGAGATCAGATTCAAATTGAATGATGGATTGAGGGCGAGGAACTCTTCCAGCGTGACGTCCGCCAACCTGGCGGCGACATCGACGTCGAGATAGCGCTCGCTCGCGATCGCGGCAAAGTACGGTTTGTTCGGCACCGGATCGATCTGGAAGTTGAAGGCGCTGGGATTGGATACGATGTTCTTCAGCGCTTGCAGCTTGGGCAGGTAATTACGCGTTTCCTCCGGCAGGTCCAGTGACTTGTAGTCCGTCGCCTGGCCCTTGGCTTTGTTGCGCGCAATCGCCCTGGCCACGCCGGTTTCGCCGCTGTTGTAAGCGGCAAGCGCGAGCTGCCAATCGCCGAAGCGCTCGAACAGGGTTTGAAGGTAAGTGAGAGCCGCTGCCGTCGATGCGATGATGTCGCGGCGGGCGTCCATCAGCAGGCCCTGTTTCAGGTCATGCGCTTTTCCTGTCGAAGGAATGAATTGCCACAGGCCGGAAGCTTGCGCGGAGGACAAAGCCATGGGGTTATAGCCGCTTTCCACCATAGGGAGAAAGGCGAGTTCAGTCGGCAGCTTGCGTTTGTCTATCTCCTCGACCACGTGATAGATATAGCGGCGGCCGCGCGCGAACATGGCCTGCAATAAGGCCGGGCGTTCCAGGTACCAGGTTTGCCAGTGCGCTACCAGCGGGACCTCGAGCGCGGGCAATGCGAAGCCCGCGCGCACGCGGTCCCAGGCATAGGCAAAGGGTTCGGGGGCGGCGGCTGCCGGCTCAGCCGCGACGCTGACCGGCGTCGGTGGCGGCGCGTATTCGTCGAGCAGGCGCGGCAATTGCGCCTTGACGGCAGCTTCGGGCATGCGGAACGACGCTTGATCGGCGCGGTAAGCCAGATCGATTTCGGCGGCGCCGGCCTGGCCGCCCGCTGCCAGGGCAATCGCGATGGCGAGAACAGCAAATGCACCGGCATGCATTTTCATCGCCTTTCCTCATGAATGGCAAGCGCGTGCACTGCAGCTGCGCCGGCCTTAAAAGAAGCTTTCCCCTACGGTGACGGCGTCGCCGGGTTGAACCGGGGTATTGAGGTCGGCTTTGATCGGTGTATTGGTAGTGTCGCCATCGCGCACGATAGTGATTTTGCTCTGTGAAGCGCGTTCCTTGAATCCACCGGCGATGGAAACGGCTTTGCGTACGGTCAGTCCCGGCTGATAGGGAAAGCTGCCGTTGTTGGTGACCTGGCCGCTGATGAAATAGGGCCGATATTCGTCTATGGTCACCGCGACGCGCGGGTTGACGAGATAGGTTCCGCGCAAGCCGTCGGTGATGATTTTCTCCAGTTCGCTGACGGTTTTGCCGCGTACCTGCAACTCGCCCAGGACCGGGTAGGAAACCGTGCCGGCATCGGTGAGGCGCACTTTCTCGCGCTTGAGGTCGTCCTCGCCGTAGACGGTAATGCTGATGACGTCGCCGGTGGAAAGCCGGTATCGGGATCGCGATTCTGTTTCAGCTGCGGCGGCTGCATCGGCACCCGGGCCCGCCGCCGCCCAGCCGCCCGTGCTTGCGCCTGCGGGTGCGCCCACGCCGGCATCCGAGACCACCGGTGCCTGTGCGCAAGCCACCGCGCCGAACAGACAGGAGCAGATTAGAAGAATGGACCGGCCTAGACTCGCCATGGCAACTTAGGCTCCGTAAATTCGCGCTGGCATCGATTCCGGCGGGACAGAAATTCTATCAGAGGGTGGCATCGAGGAATAGCATGAATGCATTGCGCTGGTAGTCGAAATTGTTGTCGCTGGAACTGCGTGTGCCATGCGTGTAGTCTGCACCCAGGTTCAGCCAGCGGCGCATTTTGTAAGTCGCCTTGAAGCCATAGTTCTGGGTATTGTCCGTCCGCGCTGCGCCCTGGTAGGCGTCGGTCGCGTAGGATGCGGAGGCCTCCGTGGAGAGGCGGCTATTCCATTGGTGCGTCCAGCGCGCACCGGTATTGGTCCTGTCGATGTAATTGCCGACGCCGCCGCTGGTCTCGCCCGGCTCCCGGTTCAAGCTCAGATCGACATGCGAGTAGGTGCGCGGGCTCCAGCGCACCTCGCCGGACCAGTTGATTGCACTGGCGCCGGCGCGAGCGGAATCGTCGAAATCTTTTTTTGTCATGCCGATTTTGAAGCTGCCTTTGGTTTTCGCCGTCGCCTCCCAGGCTGCGCCTGCGAGCAAAGCATTTTCGACGCTGCCCAGCGTGGACGCGGGCAGAGTGTAGTCTATGATGCTGTGCTTGCCCTGAATCAATAGCGTGGTCCTGGGCCCGATGCGCCAGTGGAAGGTCGCACCCAGGTCGTTGACCACGCGATCGCTGGCCGCGGTGGTTGCGCGGTTGTTCAGGTATTCGCGCCGCAACTGTCCGAGTTCCAGGTCCAGACGCCCGCGGGCCCCCTTGGCGCCATAGGAAAGGCTGGCCCGGCCATTGGTCTGCCGGTAGTGATCGGGCGTATCGGAAAGCGGATTATTGGTCGATCCGCGCGGGTCGACGCCATCGACGAGATCGGCCTCCACACGGGCGCGCAGATGCGTGTTCAGGTCGAAATCGCCGACGCCGTTCAGGTTGGTGTTCGTATAGCTGTCCGCGCTGTTGTTCTGATACTGGCCTATCGTCGTGCTCAGGCGCAGCGCGAACCTGTTCGCCCCCTTCATCGTTTCCAGGCGTAGCGCCGGGGTCAGCACCAGGATCTGGTCGGAGGTGCGCTTGTTCGGGGAGAGGTAAATATTGTCGTCGTAGCGGGTTTCCACCTTTACCGACGGATGCACGGTGACGAGCAGATCCATCAGTTTCAGGCTGATTCCGCCCGTCTTGGACGCCCCTTCCTGGGCGGCTGCCGATGCCGACGGCGAAAACGGCACCGGCGCTGCAACCGGCCCGGGCGAGGGTAGCCGTGGCGATTGCTGCGCCATTGTGGCCGAACTCAACACCGTCATGCCCGCCAGGGCGAACATCGGTATGGGTCTTTTAGGCTTGAGACTGCGCATTGCGCCTTGATTCCATCAATTTGTCATTTGCGGCCCAAGGACAGCAGAACTTGCAAACAATTTTAGCCCACGCGGTATTCCAGCACGCCCGCCTTCAAGCTCGGCAATTGTCATATTTTGTGTACGCTGGCCGCCATTGTCTGCTCTGCTGCAATACGCCTCAGGCCCCACTGCACCAGGACGATGTAAAGCGCGAATACCGCCATGGCGGTGTAGAACATATGATGTTCTTTTATGCCCAGCGCCCAGCCTGCGGTG
The DNA here is from genome assembly GCA_919902965.1 of Burkholderiales bacterium. Classification (GTDB taxonomy): domain Bacteria; phylum Pseudomonadota; class Gammaproteobacteria; order Burkholderiales; family SG8-39; genus 2-12-FULL-64-23. The sequence goes on along the minus strand of CAKKSJ010000023.1, from coordinate 580 downwards.
CCCGCGGCGGCGAGTACAAACGCGATAGCATGGATGAACGCAACCGCGCGCCCCACCGGCATGCCCAGATCGATCAGAATATGATGCAGGTGCGTGCGATCGGCGTGAAACGGGTTTTTGCCTTTGAGCAGACGTCGGCTCATGCAGACGATAGTGTCGCTGATGGGAATCGCGACCAGCCAGATCGCAATGACCGGCGGGAACAACTGCGCCTGCGGTTGCGCTGCTTTGATGGTGAGCCAGGCGAGTGCGTATCCCAGCGAAAGGCTGCCGGCATCACCGAGAAAAATTGCGGCGCGGCTGCGCCATGGCGTGCGCAGGTTGAACGCAAGGAAAGCTGCAATACAACCCAGCAACGCCAGCGACAGCGTGAGCGTGCCCGCATGCGCCGAGGCCGCGCCCATTACCGAAATCCAGAATACCGATATGAACGCCAGGCCGCCGCCCAGGCCGTCGGCACCGTCGCTGAGGTTGATCGCATTGACCACCCCGATCACCGCAAACACGGTCAATGGAACGGCGAAACGGCCCAGCATCAGTGGCTTGTCGCTTAGCAGCTCGCCGAGCGAAAGCAGTATTA
>CAKKSJ010000022.1 GCA_919902965.1 Burkholderiales bacterium | reverse complement strand
AGATGGGCGAACATATCCGGCAAGGCCTGCTGGGTATCATGTGAGGGCAGCAGTATCTTGATTAACCAGGAGAATAGCGTGACCAGAATTCTAATCGCGGTCGACGGATCCTCGCATTCCAGCAAAGTGGCGCGCGTGGCGATTCGGCAGGCGGCGGCATACAAACGGCCGCCGGAACTACACTTGGTCTATGTGCATTTGCCGGTTCCGACGCTGGGCGGGTTGTTAAAGCCCGTTGGACACGAGGCGCTGCGGCGCTACTACCGCGAGGAGGGAGAGGATGCGCTTAGGCGAGCCAAAAATCTGTTCGATCGCGCCAAGCTGGCTTGCACCATGCATATCCTGGTAGGGCCGACCGCGAAAAGCCTCGCGGGCCAGGCAAAAAAGCTGAAATGCGACATGATCATCATGGGCACCCATGGCGTCGGCGCGATATCGGGAACCTTGCTGGGTTCGGTCGCAGCCAAGACGGTACACCTGGCGCATTGCCCGGTGGTTCTGGTCCGCGATTGAGTGCGCGCGTTTCAGGTGGTGAGCGCTAACGCTTGCTAGAGGAGCAGCATGCTCGAATGGATCAAGCAGTTTAGCGGCAAGCCCGATCATCCCCTGCGCGACGCGCAAGCGGCGCAGGAGGTTCTGGACGATCTGCCCAAGGAGGCTTCACTTGAAACACTGGAGCAGGTGTCGCACTGGGTCGCTTCAGTCAGGGAAACCCCCGGCTTCGCCTGCGATGACCGGCTCGCAGTGATCCGCTTGCTGGACCAGGAGGCCGAGCGCCATGCCGGGCCCTTGTTCAATCAGTTCTTCTCGAAAATTCACCAGCAGGACCGCGCGACACGCGCAATCTGGGGCGCGCTATGCGAGTACTGGGGCCGGTTGGGCGAAGCTTACGCGCAATGCGTAGCCGATTACGAGCATGGCGAGAAGGGTGCGAAAAACATCGAGGCAGAAATTCCGCTCGCAATGGCGCGCGCGCTGCGCGCAGTCAGCCTGCAGTTCAAGTTGCGCTATTTGCGTTTCGTCAATCCTGAAACCAGGGTCTGGCCGCCCGTTTACCGCATGTATGCGTTTGCCGAACTGAAACAGTTCGACACCGTTCCGGTCGTTGCCTATGCGCGCGAAGTGCATACCACGGTACGGGCGGAATTGCAGAAAATTGTTCTGCTAAACCTGGCCGCGCCGCACGAATTTTCGCCGCTTCAACTTGAACTCGCATTTCGCATTCTGGCGCGTTTCGCGATTTCGGCAGGGTGGTCGCGGATTCCGCAGGAAGATTGCAATTTCCTCGTCGACCTGGGCGCAGGCGGGCCGCCGAGTCATCTGAAGACCAAGGAATCGGCCGGCGCCAATAAACGCTTCACCGGCGGCAGTCAGGCGCTGAGCAAGCTCGCCGAGCTTAGAGAGCTGTGCGACAAAAACATGTTGAACGAGGAACAGCGATTCGGCAAGGAGTTCACGCCGGCGCAGATTATCACCGTGATCAAACATCTTCACGCTTACCTGGGCGCGACGCCACCGCAGCGGCGTTATGCGCGCACCAGGCTTGCCACCAATCTGAGCGTGGTTCACGGCCTCAAGCCGATTTGCCAGCGTGTAACCAAGATCGAATTGGGTTCCGGCGTTGCCCTGAGCGAAGACATGGACTTGAAAGCGAAGACCGCCAATATCATGAAGCTGGTTGCGGAGGAAATCGAATCCACGCCGGAAACCTGGGCGCAAAAAGACCAGAGCGAATGGGGCCTGGGAGCCGATATACCGCCGGACCTGGGAAAATGGGCCGAGCCCGGCAAACTTTGCGGAGTCCAGATCAAGGGCGGGAAAGTCTGGTGGGTCGGTATCGTTCGGCGTATCGACGCGGACACCGGCTTGCATTGTGGCATCCGCATTTTTTCCAAGCGCCCGGTTTCGGTTTGGCTGCGCGTGCTCGGCGCGAGCGAGCACCAGGCCGACAACTGGGCCTCATCCACCGGTTCGTTCTCTTACAACTACCTGCGCGCCATTATGCTTCCGGACGCGCTGAAATCGCACGACCATCCGGTGATGATCCTCGAGAACAAGAGCTACGTTCCAGGTCAGCTGTGCGAAGTGATGATGGGCGAGCACAGCCGCCTCATCAAGCTGGTGGAGTTCATCGAGGAAGGCGAAGACTACGTGCGGGCTGCATTTGCGTGGCATCAGCCCGACAACACCTGAGCGGCCTGGCAGGGCGCCTGCTGCCGCCCGATGGCAGCCGGCCGCTTAGGCACGTATAATGAATCGCCTCCTGCTGCTCGTCCTCTATCCCCACCAAGAAAGAATCCTGACGATGAAATCCCTCACTGTATTGCTCGCTTTTGCCATGTTCTCCGCTGCAGCCCTTGCCCAGTCGCTTCCCGCCGGTCATCCCAGCGTGGAAGCCAGGAGCGCGGGCAAGAGCACGCCCGACGCGCAGTTGCCGCAAAAAGGCAAAGTCCTCAGCGCCCTCGACGCAAAGCCCTACATTTACCTTGAGGTGGCGCAGAACAAGAAAACGCTTTGGCTGGCCGCTACGGCCGTGCCGGTGAAAAAAGGCGATGTGATCCGCTTTGACAATGGCATGGTCATGAACAATTTTCACAGCAAGACCCTGAACCGCACCTTTCCCAGCGTGCTGTTTGTCAATCGCGTGACGGTCACCAAGGAATAGGCGCACCGGAAAATGGCGGCGGACGCGCGCCGCCCTTGATACGGGTGATTCCATGACGGCGGACAAAGCCTTGCTGATATGGCAATCGCGGCTGGTCAAGCACGGACTGGATGAGGTCCGGCGGCTGGCCTCGAAGCGCCCGCTGCAGCCGCGCGCGCGGCGATTCATTTTCCTGCGTCATGGGGAGACCGAGGGCAACGCGCGGCGAGTTTATCAGTCGGCTGAGATTCCCCTGAACGAGACCGGGCTGGCGCAAGCCCGGCGCGCGGCCGAATACCTGCGCGGGCATTGCGTCGAGCGTATCCTCGCAAGCGACATGCGTCGCGCCTGGCAGACGGCGCAGGCAGCGGCGGCGATAGCGGGTGCGCCGATGATTGCGGAACCGCGCCTGCGCGAGAGGTGGTTCGGCGATCTGGTTGGCACGCCTTCGCACGATCTGGATTGGCGCAATGAGCCGGAAAACGGCGAGACCCTGCGCGATTTCGTCGCGCGCACCCAGGCCGGCCTGAACGACGCGCTGGACACAGACGCATCCACTTTGCTGGTCGCGCACGGCGGCTCGCTCTACGTGCTGGTATTCAGCCTGGGTGCCGATCTGCTGGAGCGGCATATCGCCAACGCCACGCCCTTGTTGTTCGAGTACGAGGCGCAGGCGAGCCGCTGGCGTATCAGCAATATCGCGCCGGAAGAGGCCACCGCCGGCTACCGCGCTACGGCTGATTGAGCCGGGCAGGGCCGCAATCGCCGGCGGTCTCAGGTCTTGGCCCGCTTGCCGCTCAAGTGCTGCAGGTACAGGTCCTCGACCTTAGTCCTTGCCCAGGGCGTTCTTCTTAGAAACCGCAGGCTGGACGACAGACTGGGAGCGTGGGTAAAGCAGCGTATATTCACGCGCCGGCCCATTTCCTCCCATCCCAGGGCCTCGACCAGTTCGGACAAGAGCTTTTCCAGCGTGATGCCGTGCAGCGGATTATTGACTTGTGGAGCAGCCATTTGCCTGAGGGTGATTTTGCGAACGCGAAATATATCAGCTTAAGCGCATGCGGGCTTGATCCGACCCCCCCGGACAGCTTGGCAACCAAGCAATTCGAAATTCAAACTGAGGCCGCTACGGAATATAATTGAAGCAGGACGCCTCCGCTGACATTGCGCAGGCGCGATTTGCTTACAATTTCTGTTCCAACGCCAGTTTACAAACCAGGAGAGAACCATGGCTAGTGTCGGTTACCACGAACCGGTTGAGGAGTTGTCGGACCAGACCCGCGATATGCACAGGGCAATCGTTTCATTGATGGAGGAACTCGAAGCGGTTGATTGGTACAACCAGCGCGCCGATGCGTGCAGGGACGAGGATCTGAAGGCGATCCTGGCGCATAATCGTGACGAAGAAAAAGAACACGCTGCCATGGTACTGGAGTGGATCCGGCGCACGGACCCGGCGTTCTCCAAGGAACTGAAAGACTACCTGTTTACAGAAAAACCCATAGTGCACAAGTGAGACCGCGAGGGCTCTGGACCACGGT